>JANJSW010000321.1 GCA_024711415.1 Thermomonas sp.
CCGATCGCGATGGAGCAGTCCGGCTATTCGAGCTGGATCTCCGAGCGCATCCGTGCCGACGTTCACCGCGAAATGGAAGCGCGTGGCTATCGCTACGCCGCCGAAGGCGCCGATCTGCTGGTCAACTTCCAGGGCGTGGTAGAGGACCGCACCGCGGTCTGGAGCATGCCGCGCACCGAAATCCAGTGGTTCTACAGCTATCGCAGCCGTGGCTACGTCGCGGTGCCGTTCTGGTACGACGAAACCCAGGTACGCAACTACCGCGAAGGCACCCTGACCGTCGACCTGGTCGACGGCAAACGCAACCGCATGGTGTGGACGGGCGCGGCCAGCGCGCCGGCGGCGGGCAGCAGGACGCCGCCGGAAAAGCGCATGGCCGACATCGACCGCGCCATCGCCGCGATTTTCGCCAAGTATCCGCATCGGGCCACGCCGTAAGCCCCCGGGGGCAGCGGCGACAACACCATGGGAACGGCATCCTGGCGCGCACGGCGCTGGCGCGTCATCGCCAGGCGCCACCCGTCCGCGTTCCTGCTGGCAGCGCAGCTGTTGAGCCTGCTGGTCTATCCGCTGATGGGCGATGGCAGCGGCGGGCGCCTGCTGTTCGGCGCCGTCGCGCTGGTGGTGGTGCCGCTGGCGCTGTGGGTGGTGATGCGCAGCCCGCTGATGAACTGGATCGGCTGGCTGCTGGCGATCCCGGCGATGACGTTGACGGTGCTGGGCGTGTTGCTCGGCTACCAGTGGCTGCTGCCGTTCTCGGCATTGCTGGAAGCGGCGCTGTATTTCTATGCCGCGGGCGGCCTGATCGCCTACATGCTGCGCGACCACGAGGTGACGGCCGACGAGCTGTTCGCCGCGGGCGCCACCTTTACCCTGCTGGCCTGGGGCTTCGGCTACGCCTATCTTGCCTGCCAGGCCTGGTTTCCGGACAGCTTCACCGGCTTCGAGCCGGAGCGGCAGCGGCGCTGGCTCGACCTGCTGTTCTACAGCTTCAGCAACCTGTCCGCGACCGGTTTGGGCGATACGTTGCCAGTGACCGCGCCGGCGAAGGTGTTGACCATGCTGGAGCAGTTCGCCGGCGTGGGCTACGTCGCAACCGTGGTGTCGCGACTGATCGGCCTGACCATCCTCCGCCACGACCGGCGCGGCTGACAACGCGGCGCGGGAACGGCGCGGCGGTCCCGGCCGTTCCGCGCCAGGCGATCAGAACTTGGGCTTGTCGTCGCTGGCCTGGTAGCGCGCCATCGCGTCGACCAGGATCTGCTTGGCTTCAACGGCACCGCCCCAGCCGTCCAGCTTCACCCACTTGCCGTCTTCGAGGTCCTTGTAGTGCTCGAAGAAGTGGCCGATGCGCTGCAGCCAGTGCTTGCTGACCTTTTCGATGTCGTCGATGTGGGAGTAGCCGGCGAACACCTTGTCGATCGGTACGGCGAGGATCTTCTCGTCGCTGCCGGCCTCGTCGCTCATCTTCAGCACGCCGACCGGGCGGCAGCGGATCACCGAGCCCGGCACCAGCGGCAGCGGCAGGATCACCAGCACGTCGGCGGGGTCGCCGTCGCCGCAGACGGTGTACGGCACGTAGCCGTAGTTGCACGGGTAGCGCATCGGCGTGGACAGGATGCGATCCACGAAGATCGCGCCCGAAGCCTTGTCCACCTCGTACTTGACCGGCTCGGCGTCCTTGGGGATTTCGATGATGACGTTGATTTCTTCCGGCGGGTTCTTGCCGGTGGGGACGAGGTCCAGGCCCATGTTGATTGCTCCGACGTGCGTGCCGCACCCGGCTGGGCGCGGCGGTGGATAGAGGGGGGGGAGACCCAGTATTTTACCCGTTGCGCGCGGTAGCGGTGCGCAGCGGAAGGCGCGCCAGGATGGAGCCTGTATCCTTGCAGCGCCCTCCGCCAACGCTTTCGCGGCGTGGTCCGGGCGGATCCGCACCGCTTCAGGATGGTTCCGATGACGCAAAACCTCCGCATCGCGATGGCGCAGTTCGATTTCCCGGTCGGCGACGTCGCCGGGAACGCGGCGCGCATCGTCGAGATGATCGCCTTTGCCCGCGACGAATACGCCGCCGACGTGGTGCTGTTCCCCGAACTGGCGCTGTCCGGCTATCCGCCGGAAGACCTGCTGCTGCGGCCTGCGTTTTTGCGCGCCTGCGAAACCGCGATGACGGATATTGCGGCGCAGGCGCGCGGCATCGTCGCCGTGGTGGGTTGGCCGCAATCCGCCGGCAGCGTGGTCTACAACGCCGCCAGCGTGCTGCGGGACGGCGGCATCGAGGTCACGTACCGCAAGCGCGAGCTGCCGAACTACGCGGTGTTCGATGAGCGCCGTTATTTCGACGTCGACCCTGATCGCGAGGACTGCGTGTTCGAGGTCAACGGTGCCCGGATCGGGCTGGTGATCTGCGAGGACCTGTGGTTCCCCGAACCTGCTGCCTCCACCGTGGCCGCCGGCGCGCAGCTGTTGCTGGTGCCGAACGCCTCGCCCTACGAACACGACAAGCACGCCGAGCGCGACGCCCTGCTGGCGCAGCGCGCCAGCGAGACCGGCGCCGCGTTCGCCTACCTCAACCTGGTCGGCGGGCAGGACGCGCTGGTGTTCGACGGCGCGTCGGTGGTGGCGGACGGCGACGGCACCGTGCATCCGGCCGCGCTGGCGTTCGACGAACAGTGGCTGGTGGTGGACTTCGACCCCGAGCTGCGCCGCTTCGCCCCGCTGCAGTGGACGGTGGATGGCGACGAAAGCCGCGATGCGCTGGCCTGGCGTGCGGTGGTGCGCGGCACCCGCGACTACTGCCGCAAGAACGGTTTCGACAAGGTCTGGCTGGGGCTGTCCGGAGGCATCGATTCGGCGCTGGTGCTGGCGATTGCCGCCGACGCGCTGGGCGCGGAGAACGTCACCGCGGTGCGGATGCCGTCACGCTATACCGCCGAGCTGTCCAACGACCTGGCGCGCGAGCAGTGCGATGCGCTGGGGGTGGCGATGGTCACCCTGCCGATCGAAAAGCCCTTCCAGGGCTATCT
>JANJSW010000003.1 GCA_024711415.1 Thermomonas sp.
GGTGCCGGGGTCAGGCATCTCCGGCTGGCGGCTCGCCCACCGCCTGCAGCCAGCGCGCGCGGAATGCCTCCAGCAGCGCGCGGTCGGCCTTCGACAGCGCCGCCTCGTCCAGCAGGTCCGGGCGGCGCAGCCAGGTGCGGCCCAGCGATTGCTGCCGGCGCCAGCGGGCGATCCCGGCATGGTTGCCGGACAGCAGCACCTCCGGCACCGCGCCGAGCGCGTGCTCGACCGGCCGGGTGTAGTGCGGGCAGTCCAGCAGGCCGTCGCCCTCGAAACTGTCCTGGACCGCGGACTCGGCGTCATTCAGCGCCCCCTCCTGCAGCCGCGCCACCGCGTCCACCAGCACCGCCGCGGCCAGCTCGCCGCCGGACAGCACGTAGTCGCCAATGGAGATTTCCTCGTCCACCTCGGCCTGCAGCAGGCGCTCGTCGACGCCTTCGTAGCGGCCGCACAGCAGCACCAGCCGCGGCAGCCCCGCCAGCTCCCGGACCTTGCGCTGGTCCAGCCGGCCGCCCTGCGGGCTGAGGTAGACCACCCGCGCCGGGGCCGGGTCGGCCTCGCGCGCCGCGCGGATCGCCGCGCGCAGCGGGTCGATCATCATCACCATGCCGGGGCCGCCGCCGAACGGGCGGTCATCGACCCGGCGGTAATTGCCTTCGGCGTAGTCGCGCGGGTTCCAGCCATGCAGCGACAGCAGCCCGCGCTCGCCGGCACGCCCCACCACGCCATGCGCGGCGATCTGGGCGACGAAGTCGGGGAACAGGCTGACGATGTCGAAGCGCATGGGTATCTCCATAGGACGGAACCCGCCGCGCGGCACGAAGGCTTTGCCTGATTCCGCCGGAGGCAGGCCGCGCCTTGCGGCGCGCCGCCACATCCTAGAACTCGGCGTCCCAGTCGACGGTGATGACGCCGGCATCGAAATCGACGCTGCGCACGTATGCCGGCTGCGCGAACGGGATCATCCGCTCGCGCTCGCCCTGCGCCACCAGCACGTCGTTGGCACCGTTGTTGAACAGATGGGAGACCACGCCGAAGTCCGCGCCGTCCAGATTGACCACGCGCAAGCCTTCCAGGTCGATCCAGTAATACTCGCCGGGCGCAGGCGGCGGCAGCGCGGAACGCGGCACCAGGATGTCCGTGCCGCGCAGCGCGTCGGCGGCATCGCGGTCTTCCACACCCGGCAAGGTTGCGATCAGCCCCTTGCCGCCCTCGCGTACCTTCGCGCCTTCGCACAGCCGCTCGTTGCCGCGCGCATCGCGCAGCGTCCACGGCTGGTAGCGGGCGATGGCGCGCAGCGGGTCGGCGTAGCTTTCCAGCTTCACTTCACCGCGCACGCCGAACGCACCGTGCAACCGGCCCATCGGGATCATCCGTTCTGGATTCTTCCGCTGGCCGGCGTCCGGTGCGTTCATGCGTTCGATGCGACGGGCCGCGCGACGCGGCCCGAAGCCGTCAGGCGGCCTTGGCGGCCTGCTTGTACAGGTCGGCGACCTTGTCGGTCAGCTGCGCGCCGTTGTCCAGCCAGAACTTCATGCGCTCGACGTTCAGCTCGATGCGCTTTTCCTGGCCCTGCGCCACCGGGTTGTAGAAGCCCACGCGCTCGATGTTGCGGCCATCGCGGGCGCTGCGGCTGTCGGTGACGATGATGTGGTAGAAGGGGCGCTTCTTGGCGCCGCCACGGGTAAGGCGAATCTTGACCATGGTGCTTTCTCGGTGTTGCCCAGCGGCCGGGATGGCCGGGTAAGCCAGCAAGTATAGCCGCACCGGCCGCTACGGGGAAGCCGCCCTCACCCCGGCGACCTTGGCCGCCTGTTCGGCCGCCGCGATCCGCTCGGGACTGGGCGGATGGGTGGACAGGTAACCCATCGGGCCTTTTTCCAGCGCCTCCGGTACCTGCGCCGACAGCCGCCGCATCATCGCGGCGAATGTCCCGGGCGATTGCCCGTGCCGCCGCAGCAGGTCGAACGCGTAGGCGTCGGCCTCGCGCTCGTGGCCGCGGGAAAACCCGCTGCCCAGCAGCGTGGCCGGAATCGACACCGCCAGCGACGAGCCCGAGGCGTCGCCGAACAGCAAGCCGGCGACGACGAAGACCGACGACTGCTCCAAGGCGCTGCGCATGCCGTGCCGGTGCACGTGGTGCCCGGCCTCGTGGGCGAGCACGGCCAGCACCTCGTCATCACTGCCGGCCAATTCCAGCAATTGATCGGTGACGAAGATGCGCCCGTCCGGCAGCGCGAATGCATTCGCCCCGATTCCATCCGCATCCACGAACACGAGCCGCATCTGCTCCGAACGCGGCTCGCCCCGCAACAGCTGCCGGAAGCGCTGCTCCAGCGCCGCCCGGCGCGCGGCCGGCACCTTGCTCGGGTCGAAATGCAGCCGGTCGAGCAGCACGATCACCTGCTCGCTGACGTGCCGCTCGACCACCGCCGGCATGCGCTCGGCCGCCTCGCGCGCCAGCCACGGCATGCCGTGGCGGAGGAACAGCACGGTCGCCGCCAGCACCAGCAGCGCCGAGCCCAGGATCGCGCCGCGGCGGCGCTCCAGCCAGTCGGCCCAGCCTTCGATGCGGCTGCCGCCATCCGGGAACCAGCGCTCCAGCTCGGGACTGTCCGCCACTTCCACGCGGCCGCCATCGGGCAGCTGCAGCACCCGCGGGGTATTGCCCAGCCGCGGCCGGATCCGCACCGCTTCCAGCGGCCAGCGCTGCAGCTCGCCGTCGTCGAACGCCAGCTGCAGGAACCCCTCGGCGCAGTCCAGCCGCGCCTTGCGCATGCGGCTGGACTGGCCGTCGTAGCAGTGCGCGGCGAGCGCCATCAGAAACCCAGGTCGACGCCCACGTCGAGCGCATCGACCAGCTCCGCACCCGCGGCGCCATGGTCACGCTCGTTGTCGCGCACGAATTCCTCCAGGCTGCCTTCGACCCACACTGCGAAATGCGCCGCGCGGTAGCGCGCCAGCCGGATCATCGCCCACGGCACCGCCAGGCCCAGGGTGCAGACGATGGCGACCAGGTTGCTGAAGTAGATCCACAGCATGTCGCGCACGCGCAGGGTGGATTCGAAGCGATGCGGGCCCAGCCGCGCGCTGTTCCACAGCAGGTTGGCGAATTTCACCCGCAGGAAGATGCCCACGCCGAACATCCCGCCATAGAGCAGCAGCAGCGCCGCCACCATCCCGGCCCCGAGCGCCGCGCCGCCGGCGCCATCGGCATCACCCTTGCCGGCGATCACGCCAGCCGCGATCACCGCGCCGAAGGCCAGGAAGAACAGCACCATCAGGCCCACGCCTATCCCCAGCGCGATCAGGTACGGCACGTAGTAGCGCCCGGCATCGCCGGCGTAGACGAAGCGCTGGCGCCCGAAGCCGTGGCCGGCGACGACGAACTCGTGCTGCCGCAGCTTCATCAGCGGATACAGCAGGGTGGCGGTCAGGCCGCTGAGGATCGGCCAGCCCAGGAACGGGCCGTAGGCTTCCCCGCCGCCGCGGTCGAAGCGGAAGCTAAGCCCGCGCCAGGCCGAATTGCGCGCACGGAAGCGCAGGCCCAGCACGATGATCAGCGGCATCAGCGCGGCCAGCGCGAGCAGGATCACCACGTACAGCAGCGGCAGGAAATGCGACGACAGGCCCAGCGCGATCAACACCGCATAGGCGATCAGCCGCCCCTTGAGGATGGCGATCGGGTCGGCCAGGTAATCGAAGCTGGAACCCGCCAGCCGGGTATTCCCGTAGAAATAGCGCTCGGTGCGCACCTTCGCCCAGGCCGAATAGATGCCCAAGGTGACGATGCCCAGCAGCAGGTTGACGAACCAGATGCCAAAGTACTCGCCAACGCGGCCGGAGAACTCCGGCTGGTGGCGGACCACCGGCGTTTCCGCCGGCGCGGCAGACACATGCTCCGGCGTACCGGATTCCCCTTCGAACATCGTGGCTTTCCCCATGCGCGTCCCCCGACGCGAGGGTGAAGCTTAACCGCAGGTTTCCCGCATCGTCGCGAATGATTGACGGTAGCGGTTGCGACAGGCCGGCTGCGGGCTCAGCGGAACGGCAGTCCGCCGCGCCCGCCCATCATTCCCGACAGGCCGCGCATCATGCCCTTCATGCCGCCGCGGCCCAGCTTGCCCATCATCTTTTCCATCTGCTGGTACTGCTTGAGCACCTTGTTGACGTCGGCCGGCGTCAGGCCGCTGCCGCGCGCCACGCGGGCGCGCCGCGAGCCGTTGAGGAGATCCGGGTTGCGGCGCTCCTTCTTCGTCATCGAGTTGATGATGGCGATCATCCGCGGCACTTCCTTGCCGGTGACCTGCTGCTTGACGTGCTCCGGCAGCTGGCCGACGCCCGGCAGCTTGTCCATCAACCCGGACAGGCCGCCCATGTTCTGCATCTGCTCGAGCTGGTCGCGCATGTCGTTGAGGTCGAACTTCTTGCCCTTGGCGACCTTCTCGGCAAGCTTCTGCGCCTTGTCCTTGTCGACCTGCGCCTCGACCTGCTTGACCAGCGACAGCACGTCGCCCATGTCGAGGATGCGGCCGGCGGCGCGGTCCGGGTGGAACACGTCCAGGCCGTCGGGCTTTTCGCCCACGCCGATGAACTTGATCGGCTTGCCGGTGATGTAGCGCACCGACAGCGCCGCACCGCCGCGGGCGTCGCCATCGGTCTTGGTCAGCACCACGCCGGTCAGCGGCAGCGCCTCGCCGAAGTGCTTGGCGGTGACCGCGGCGTCCTGGCCAGTCATCGAGTCGACCACGAACAGGGTCTCGACCGGGTTCACCGCGCCATGCAGCGCCTTGATCTCGGCCATCATCGCGTCGTCGATGCTGGTGCGGCCGGCGGTGTCGACGATCAGCACGTCGGCAAAGGTCTTCTTCGCCTCGTCGATGGCGGCCTTGACGATGGCCTCGGGCTTCTGCGAAGCCTGCGACGGGAAGAACACCGCGCCCACCTGCCCCGCCAGCGTCTGCAACTGCTCGATCGCGGCCGGGCGGTAGACGTCGGCGCTGACCACCATCACCTTCTTCTTGCGCTTGTCCTTCAGGTGCTTGGCAAGCTTGGCCACGGTGGTGGTCTTGCCCGCGCCCTGCAGGCCGGCCATCAGGATGACCGCTGGCGCCGGCACGTTGAGGTTGAGGTCGGAGGCCTGCGCGCCCATCACCGCCGCCAGCTCGTCTCGCACGATCTTGACCAGCACCTGGCCGGGCGAAAGCGAGCGCATCACCTCCTGGCCAACCGCGCGCACCTTGATGCGCTGGATCAGCGCCTGCACCACCGGCAGCGCCACGTCGGCTTCCAGCAGCGCGATGCGCACCTCGCGCACGGCCTCGCTGATGTTGGACTCGGTCAGGCGGCCGCGGCCACGCAGGCGCTCGATGGTGCCGGACAGGCGCTGGGTCAGGGATTCGAACACGCGGGCGTGACCTTCGACGGGAAAACGGGAACCGCGAATTATAAGGCCATGCGGCGACGCCCCATCCGCACCCCCATCCGGCGGCCGCGCGCGCTTCGCCGGCATGGCCTTGCCCTACACTTGCACCGTTCACTCCCAAGGATCGGACATGACCCGCAACCGCCTCGCCGGCCTGCTGCTGGCGCTTGCCAGCCTCCTGCCCATCGCCGCGCAGGCGCAGGGCGCCGCCGGCAAACCGTCCAAGCCGGCGGTGGCACGGGTGGCGGTGGCGTCCAATTTCGCCGATGCGGCCCGACAACTGGCCGCCGCCTACGGCAGGCAGAGCGGGCACCGGATCGAGGTCAGCGCCGCTTCCACCGGCAAGCTGTATGCGCAGATCCGCAGCGGGGCGCCGTTCGACGTACTGCTGTCGGCCGATGCGGAAACCCCGCGCATGCTGGTGGACGAAGGGCTGGCCGATGGCGACACCCTGCACGACTACGCCATCGGCCGGCTGGTGCTGTGGAGCCGCGATCCTTCGCGGGTGAAGGATGGCGAGGCGCTGCTGCGCAGGGGTGCGATCGAACGGCTGGCGATCGCCAACCCCGACCTTGCCCCGTATGGCGCGGCGGCGCGCGAATCGCTGGAATACCTGCGCCGCTGGGAAGAGCTGCGGCCGAAGCTGGTGCTGGGCGAAAACGTCGGCCAGGCCACCCAGTTCGTGGTCAGCGGCGCCGC
>JANJSW010000037.1 GCA_024711415.1 Thermomonas sp.
TTTCTGAATGATGGGGCCCGTATGGATACTTGGCTGGTCACCGGCGGCGCCGGGTTCATTGGTGGCAGTTTCGTGCTGGAGGCGGTGGGCCGGGGCATCAAGGTGGTGAACCTGGATGCGCTGACCTACGCCGGCAACCGCGACACGCTGGCGTCGATCGAAGGCGACCCGAATCACGTGTTCGTGCACGGCGACATCGGCGACCGTGCGCTGGTCGCCGCCTTGCTGGCCGAACACCGGCCTGACGCAGTGGTGAACTTCGCCGCCGAGAGTCACGTCGACCGCTCCATCGATGGCCCGGCGGCGTTCATCCAGACCAACGTGGTCGGCACCCTGGCGCTGCTGGAAGCGGTGCGCGATTACTGGAAGGCGCTGGAGGGCGCGGCGCGGGAAAGCTTCCGCTTCCTGCACGTATCCACCGACGAGGTCTACGGCACGCTGGGCGAAACCGGCCTGTTCACCGAGACGACGCCGTACGCCCCGAACTCGCCGTATTCGGCGTCCAAGGCCGCGTCCGACCATCTGGTGCGCGCGTTCCACCACACCTACGGGCTGCCGGTGCTGACCACCAACTGCAGCAACAACTACGGCCCGTACCACTTCCCGGAAAAGTTGATCCCGCTGGTGATCGCCAAGGCGCTGGCCGGCGAGCCGCTGCCGGTGTACGGCGATGGCAAACAGGTGCGCGACTGGCTGTTCGTGGCCGACCATTGCGAGGCCATCCGCACCGTGCTGGCCAAGGGCCGGGTGGGCGAGACCTACAACGTCGGCGGCAACGCCGAGAAGCAGAACATCGAGGTGGTGAAGGCGATCTGTGCGCTGCTGGACCAGCGTCGCCCGCGCGAGGATGGCCAGCCGCGCGAGAGCCAGATCACCTTCGTCGCCGACCGCCCCGGCCACGACCGCCGCTACGCCATCGACGCCAGCAAGCTGCGCGATGAGCTGGGCTGGCAGCCGAGGTACAGCTTCGAGCAGGGTATCGCCGAGACGGTGGACTGGTATCTGGCCCACCAGAATTGGGTGAATCGCGTGCTCGACGGGTCTTATCGCCTTGAACGGATCGGGGTGGCGGCGTGAGTCCGCTGGCAAGTGGCCGCAAGGGCCCGCTCCGAAAGGGAATTGTCCTTGCCGGTGGCAGCGGCACCCGGCTGTATCCGATCACCCAGGCGGTGAGCAAGCAGCTGCTGCCGGTTTACGACAAGCCGATGATCTACTACCCGCTCAGCGTGCTGATGCTGGCGGGCATCCGCGAAGTGCTGATCATCAACACGCCGCACGAGCAGGCCCTGTTCCAGCGCCTGCTGGGCGACGGCTCGCAGTGGGGCATGCGCATCGAATACGCGGTGCAGCCGAGCCCGGATGGGCTGGCGCAGGCGTTCCTGATCGGTCGCGAGTTCCTCGCCGGCGGCCCGTCCTGCCTGGTGCTGGGCGACAACATCTTCCACGGCCACGGCCTGACCGACCTGCTCCAGCGCGCCGATGCGCGCGATCACGGCGCCACCGTGTTCGGCTACTGGGTGCGTGATCCGCAGCGCTACGGCGTGGCCGAGTTCGACGCGACCGGCAAGGTCGTCGGGCTGGAGGAAAAGCCGGCCAAGCCGAAATCCAACTACGCCGTCACCGGCCTGTATTTCTACGACGGCCGGGTCTGCGATTACGCCGCCGCGTTGAACCCTTCGCCGCGCGGCGAACTGGAAATCACCGACCTCAACAAGTGCTATCTCGACGACGGCAGCCTGCATCTGGAGAAGATGGGGCGAGGTTACGCCTGGCTGGACACCGGCACCCACGAGTCGCTGGTGGAAGCCTCGACCTTCATCGAGACGATCGAGGCGCGCCAGGGCCTGCGGGTGTGCTGCCCGGAGGAGATCGCCTTTTTCAACGGCTGGATCGATGCCGCGCGCCTGCGTGAACTGGCGGAGCCGCTGGCCAAGAACGGCTACGGGCAGTATCTGTTGGGGCTGGCGGAGCAGGGACGCGTCGCGTGAAGATCATCGAGACGAACCTGCCGGGCTGCGTGGTGGTCGAGCCGGCCGTGCACGGCGACGAGCGCGGTTTCTTCTACGAGGGCTGGAACGCGCAGCGCTTCGCCGAGCACGGGCTGCCCACCTCGTTCGTGCAGCACAACGTCAGCCGCTCGCAGAAGGGCGTGCTGCGCGGCCTGCACTACCAGTGGCCGCATAACGTGCAGGGCAAGCTGGTCAGCGTGCTTGAGGGCGAGGTGTACGACGTCGTCGTGGACATCCGCCGCGGCTCGCCGACCTTCGGACAGCATGCGGCGGCGATCCTCAGCGCCGACAACAAGCGGCATTTCTGGATCCCGGAGGGCTTCGCCCACGGTTTCCTGGTGCTCAGCGAGACGGCCCTGTTCACCTATCTGTGCACGGCGCCCTACGACCGCGCCAGCGACAACTCGCTGCGCTGGGACGATCCCGCGCTCGCGATCGACTGGCCGCTGGCGGAAGTGTCGCTGTCGGCCAAGGACGCGGCGGCGCCGCTGCTGGCCGAGATCGCGCCGGAACGGCTGCCGCAGTACCCCGCATGAAGCTGCTGCTGCTGGGCGGCAACGGCCAGGTCGGACGCGAGCTGCGGCGCGCACTGCCGGCGCTGGGCGACGTGGTGGTGGCCACGCGCACGGGCGCCGGGGGCGAGCTTGCCGCCGATTTCGACGCGCCCGACAGCGTTGGCGAACTGGTGCGGCGCATCGCCCCGGACGTGGTGGTCAACGCTGTTGCCTACACCGCGGTGGACCGCGCCGAAAGCGAGCCGGACGCCGCGTTCCGGGTCAATGCGCTGGCGACGGCGGCGATTGCGCAGGCCTGCGCCGCGACCGATGCGCTGCTGCTGCATTACTCCACGGATTACGTGTTCGACGGCAGTGCTTCGCGCCCGTATCGCGAGGACGACGTCACCGCGCCGCTGGGCGTCTACGGCGCCAGCAAGCTGGTCGGCGAGGACGCGATCCGCGCCAGCGGTGCCCGCTACGCGATCCTGCGCACGGCGTGGGTGTACGCCGCGCACGGCAGGAACTTCCTGCACACGATGCTGCGGCTGGCCCGCGAGCGCGACGAACTGCGCGTGGTGGGCGACCAGGTTGGCGCGCCGACGCCGGCCGCATGGATTGCCGATGCCAGCGCTCGGATCGTGGCGCACGGCGTGCCGGCTTCCGGCACCTGGCATCTGGTTGCGGCCGGCGAGACCAGCTGGCACGGATTTGCCGAGGCGATCATCGACGAGGCGCTGGCGGCCGGGCTGCTGGCGCGCAGGCCGCGCGTGTTGCCGATCGCCACGGCGGAGTACCCGACCCCTGCGCGCCGCCCCGCTTATTCCGTCCTCGACACCACCCGTCTGCGCAGGGATTTCGGCATCGCCGCGCCGGAATGGCGTGACGGACTGCATGCGGTGATCGAAGAACTCGCCGCGGGCTGCGCTTCGTAGGTCGCCACCGGGCGTCTACGCGGCCGGCGTCGAATCCGCGTCGAACCGCCAATGCCAGGGCTCGTAGACGATGCCGTGCGGATTGTCGCGCGGATAGCTCATCGAGAACCCGTAGCCGCCTGCGTTGTCGCGCAGCCAACCGAATGCCGGCGTGCGTTCGAACGATTCCTCCGCCGGCGGTTCGTCGACGGCGCCGATGTCCAGCGCCAGCCCGGAGTGATGTTCGGAAAAGCCGGGTGCGGCGTTCACCGCAAGGATCTCCTCCACGGTCAGCCCGCGCGCCAGCTTCCGCTCGAAGATGCCCAGCTGGTAGGCGTGGCTGCGATAACCGGAGATCGCTTCCAGCACGATACCGTCGGCCAGCGCGGCATCCCGCATGTGTCGCCAGGCGCGGGCGGCGTCGATGCGCAGCCACAGCGGGCGCTGCCAGCGATCGAAATCCGCCAGTGCCAGCCAGCCCGGTTCTTGGGTGAGCGACAGGCCGGTGCGCGTGGCGTAGCCGTCCGCATCCAGCCCCAGCAGCTGCAGGCGTTGCTGCAGGCGGTGCAGGGGAAGCGTGCCGGTGTGCTCGATGCCATTGCGAAGATGCGGGTGATGCGCGCGCAGCGCGCGTGTTGCTGCCGCCATGCCGGGTTCGCGGTGCAGGCCCGGTTGCAGCGGGTGCAGGCCATCTTCCAGTTCGGCGGCCAGCCAGGCGCCGTCGCGCTTGCGCCGCAGCACGCGGCGGGCGCGGGCGAGCAGGCGGGCGTGGCCATTGCCGCGCGCGCGCAGCAGGCCGGCTGGCCACAGTTCGATATCCGCCGTGTTGAGCAGCACGGCACGGAGCGGGAGCGGGGGCGTTCGCGACATGCTGCAAGCATAGACCGGCGTGTGCCGGTGGCGGTCAATCCGGGTGCTCGCCCTGCGGGTCGCCGTTCTTGCTCGTGTACGCGAACGCCTGCTATGCGCCGCGCAGCGCGTCCAGCAGCGCCTGTGGCCGCTCCAGGCTGAGCAGAAGCTGCTGCTTGCCGTCCTGCAGCGGCAGCCACAGCACGCGCTCGCGCTGGGTCAGCAGGCAGAACGCCTTGCCGAAGTCGCCGCGCAGGCGGAAATGCCCGGCATGGAAGCCGGGCATCGCCATGCCATTGCTCTTCAGCCAGGGGCGCAGCTCGGTGCGCTCGCCAAGATCGACGATGCGCGCACGCGCCAGGTCCAGTTCGGCGGTCGCCACGCGCTTGCGGTACAGCGCCGCACGCACGTCCAGCATCGCGCCCTCCAGCACCACCGAGCGGCGCTGCATGGCCAGCAGCAGGAACACCAGCAGCAGCGGGATCACCACCAACGCCGGCAGCACGCCGTGGACCGGGCGGCCGCTGAGCCAGAGCGTGCCGATGATGGTCAGCGGCAGGACGCCGCCCAGCAGCACCAGCATCGACCAGGCCAGCGTGCCGGGAGGGCTGACCTCGAATGATCGAGCAGCGGAGGAGTTGCGCATGGCCTCAGTGCGCCTTGATCCAGACGGCCACGTCGTCGATCAGCTGCGGGTCCACGTGGCCCGGCTGCTGGTACTCGGCCAGCGAGCCCTCGCCCTCGCCGGCGATGCCGAGGTGGTTGAGCTTTTCGTACAGCTTGAACGCGACTTTGCGATCGTCGTGGAAGGCGTCTTTCCAGCGCTGCCAGTCGGCGTCCACCACCTGGATGTCGCGTGCCCCCTGCAGCACCAGCATCGGCAGCTTCACCCGCTGCGCTTCGGCCACCGCGTCCACGCCGTCGGCGCTGCGCCAATAGCCCACCGACAGGCCCATCGGCCCCTTCGCCGTGGCATCGGTCGCCGTATCGCGAACGGTGCGCACCTGTTGGACCAGGGCGCTGATCGCATCGCGTTCGGCATCGCTGGTCTTGCCGTCGTCGAGCACGGCAAGGCGGCGGTTCTGCTCGATCACGATGTCCAGCAGCGGCCGCGCCGGGGCTGCCAGCAGCACCAACCCGGCGACATGGCCGGACATCGCGGCGACGCGCGGGGCCATCATCCCGCCCTGGCTGTGGCCGAGCACGAACACGCGCTTGGGATCGATGCCTTCGGCCTTGCGCAGCGCGTCCACCGCCAGCACCGCATCGAAGGTGGTTTCTTCATCCACGCCGAAGATGCCGCTGGTGAAGTCCCGTGGGCGCGCCTTGGTGCGCTTGTCGTAGCGCAGCACGGCGATGCCTTGCGCGGCCAGGCCGCGGGCGATGTCGAGGAAGGGCTTGTTCGGGCCGATGGTCTCGTCGCGGTCGTGCGGGCCGGAGCCGTGCACCAGCACGATGGCCGGGAAGGGGCCGCTGCCCTTCGGCAGCGCCAGCGTGGCGGGCAGGGCGCGCTCGCCATCGCCGACCATCAGCTCGCGTTCGAGGAAGGCAGCATCGTCGGCGACTGCCGGCGCGGGCGCGGCGGCCTGCGCCGGCTGCACCACGAAGCCGGCGATCTTGCCCTCGCCGTCGATGGCGAAGGTCGCCACCAACTCGGCCTTTTCAAAGTGCAGCGGGATCTTCACCAGCGTCGCGCCGCCCTGCACGGACACGGCGGGTTCGCCGCGCCCGGTGGCCTTGCCCAGCTGCGCGGGCAGCGATTCCCACACGGCCTTCAGCTTGTCCGCCGGCACTGCCGCGGCCATCTTTTCGCCGAACGATTGTTCGACCTGCGCATAGTCGCCGGCATCGAGGCGGTCCAGCGCCTGCCTGGCAATCGCGGTGGGATCGATGGCCTGCGCATTTGCGGCCGAGGCCAACACGAGTGCGCTGGCGAAGGCGAGGGAAAGGAGGGTGCGACGCATCTCAGGCTTCCTTCTTGAGGTAGAGGATGGCGTTCATCCCGTTCTGGACCACCGAGACCAGCTCCCAGCCCTGCTGGCCCAGCGATGCCAGGGTGGTTTCGATCTGCTCCGGCTTCAGCCCGAGGAACTGCGGCTTGACCATGACCACCTTGTAAAGCCAACGCTTGCTCACGCTTCATCCTCCGGTTTCGTCTTGGGCGCGGGCAGCCGCCCGGCCTTGCGCAGCGCGTCGCGCAGCACGTATTCGATCTGCGCGTTGAGGCTGCGGAGTTCGTCGTCCGCCCAGCGCTGTGCCGCCGCCAGTACCTCGGCGTTGATGCGCAGCGGATAGGCCTTTTTCTCGGACATGGCTCAGTACAGCGTGCCGGCGTTGACGATGGGCTGGGTGCTGCGCTCGCCGCACAGCACCACCAGCAGGTTGCTGACCATGGCGGCCTTGCGCTCCTCGTCCAGTTGCACGGTGCCCTTCTTCTGCAACTCGTCCAATGCCATTTCCACCATGCCCACCGCGCCCGCGACGATGCGCGTGCGTGCGGCGATGATGGCGTTGGCCTGCTGGCGCTGCAGCATGGCCTGGGCGATTTCCGGGGCGTAGGCGAGGTGGCTGATGCGCGCGTCGATCACCTGCACACCAGCGTCGGACAGGCGTTCGGCGAGTTCGCTCTGCAGGTGGGCGCTGATCTCGGTGGCGTGGCTGCGCAGGGCCAGCTGGCCTTCCTCGTGCTGGTCGTAGGGGTAGCTGGTGGCCATCGCGCGCAGTGCTGACTCGGACTGGATGTGCACGAAGCTCTCGTAGTCGTCGACGTTGTAGACGGCCTCGGCGCTGTCCACCACCTGCCAGACGATGACGGCGGCGATCTCGATGGGGCTGCCGTCCAGCTCGTTGACCTTGAGCTTGCCGCTTTCGAAGTTGCGCACGCGCAGGCTGACCTTGCGCTTGGCGAAGAAGGGGTTGTTCCAGCGCAGGCCGTTGTCCTTGACTGTGCCCACGTACTTGCCGAACAGGCTCAGCACGGCGGCCTGGTTGGGCTCGACCATGTACAGGCCGGCGAGGCAGAAGCCGGCGATCGCAGCGATCAGCGCGCCACCCACGATGTGCAAGGCGCTGCCGGCCTGGGCGCCATTGAAGGCGACCCAGATGCCG
>JANJSW010000123.1 GCA_024711415.1 Thermomonas sp.
TCACCGCCAGCCTGGAGTACGAGCGCTTCCTGCGTGGCCCATGGGGCATGGCGGTGTTCGTGGATACCGGCAGCGCGTTCGAGGGCCGCGATGCCGACCTGCATACCGGCGTCGGCATCGGCCTGCGCTGGCGCTCGCCGGTGGGACCGGTGCGCATCGACATCGCACGCGGGCTCAACGCGCCCGATTCGCCGATCACCCTGCACCTCAACATCGGCGCCGATCTATGAAGGCGCGCGCGAAGGCACGGCCGTGAACTGGCGCGAACGCTACCGCCGCTATCGCCGCTACGGGCTGGAACCGCTGCCGGCCGACGCCAGCCGCGAACAGCGCGAGGCGCGCATCGCCGAGCTGCGGGTGCTGCGCCGCAAACGCCGGCGCAGGATCGCCATCCGCAGCAGCATCGGCATCGGCGCGCTGGCGCTGCTGGCGATGGCGGCGATCTACTGGCTGGCCACCACCATCGGCGGGCGCGACTTCCTGCTGCGGCAGATCGTCTCGCGCCTGCCGGCCAACGCCGTGCTGACCTGGGAACAGGCGGAGGGCCCGGTCTCCGGACCAATGACCCTGCGCGGCGTGCATTTCTCGCTGCCGCGCCAGCGCGATCCCGACTGCGTGCCGACACCGCAGGCCAGCTGCGCGATGGGCACGATCGTGTTCAACGCGCGCACCCTCGTGCTCGATCCGGCGATCCGCCCGCTGCTGGGCCGCACCCTGCGCCTGGACGCGCTGGACGTGGTCGGCGCCACCCTCGACCTGCCGCGCAGCGACACCCCCTTCAAGCTGCCGACCTGGCCGGACGTGCTGCCGGCCATCAAGCCACCGCTGGACCTGCGCGCCGACACCATCCGCATCGACGGCCTGCGCGTGCTGCAGGAAGGCGAGCCGCTCATCGCCATCCAGCGTGCGCGCGGCGGGCTGGATGCGCGCAACGGTCACCTGCACGTGGAGCGGCTGGCGGTGGCCAGCGACCGCGGCCGCTTCACCCTGCATGGCGACTACGCGCCCGGCGACAACTACCGCAGCGATCTGCTCGCCACCGCGGTGCTGCCGGCGCCGGCCGGGCAGACCGCGCCGCGGCTGGGGCTGGTGGCGCGTGGCGACCTGTCGCGGATGGTGGTCGCGCTGGCTGGACACGCGCCGGCGCCGCTGCGCGCCACCTTGACCCTGCAGGGCAGCGCGGACGCACCGCGCTGGCAGCTGGATGCGGACAGCGAGGCGCTGGATATCGCGCTGCTGGCCGGCAGCGGCGAACCCGGCACGCCCCTGCGCCTGCAGCTGGAGGCCAACGGCAGCGGCGGCAACGCACGGCTGCAGGGCGCGCTGCAGCGCGGGGATTTCAGCCTGTCGGTGCTGCCTTCGACACTGCAGCTGCAGGACCAGCGCCTGCAGTTGCAGCCGCTGGCGGTAGCGACGCTGGGTGGACGCATCGTTGCCAACGGCGTGGCCGACCTGCGCGATCCGGACAACACCGCGCTGAAGCTGGCGCTGAACGCACGCGGGCTGCGCTGGCAGGACGCCGCCGGCAACACCGCGGTGCTGGCCGATGCCGACCTTGGCGTCGCCGGCAAACTGGAGCGCTGGGCGGTGCAGGGACAGGCGCGGCTGGCCCGCGGCGACGATCACGCCACCGTCGATGTGACCGGCAGCGGCGATCGCGACGGCATGCGCTTCGACACCCTGCACGCAGCGATGCCGCAGGGCCGGCTGGATGCCAGCGGCACGCTGGCGTGGACGCCTGCGCTGCAATGGCAGGCGCAGGCGCAGCTGGCCGGCTTCGACCCCGGCTACTTCGCACCGGACTGGCCGGGTGTGATCAACGGCGCGCTGCGCAGCAACGGCATGCTGCGCGACGGCAAGGGCCTGCTGGCGCACGTCGAGGCGCGCTCGCTGGGCGGCACGCTGCGCGGGCGCGCGCTGTCCGGGCGCGGCGATCTCGACATCGACGGGAATGCCTATGCCGGCGACATCGCGCTGGCGCTCGGCGGCAGCCGCATCGACGCCAAGGGCCGCATGGCCTCCACCCTCGAGGTGGACGCAAAGTTCGCGCCGCTGCACCTCGACGACCTGCTGCCCGACGGCAAGGGCGTGCTGCGCGGCAGCCTGATGCTGCGCGGCGCCCGCACTGCGCCGGACGTGGCGGTGGATCTGGCCGGCATTGATCTGGCCTTCGGCGACTACCGCGCCACGCACCTGCAGGCCAAGGGCCGGCTGCCGTGGCGGCAGGGTGACGGCGCGCTGCTGGTCGATGCCGATGGCGTGCAGGCCGGCATCCCGCTGACCCGCCTGCATGCGTCGCTGCGCGGTGCGGTGGAACGGCTGCGCTTCGACGTGGACACCGGCAACGACAGCGCGGCGCTGGCCCTGTCCGGCAGCGCGCGGAAACAGGGCGCGCGCTGGCAGGGCGCGTTGGCAAGTGCGGTACTCACGCCGAAGGCCGCGGCGAAGTGGACGCTGCAACAGCCGGCCAGCTGGTCGTGGGACGGCCGCAGCGGTGCGCTCTCCTCCACCTGCCTGCAGTCCGCGCTCGGCGGCGCGCTGTGCGCCAGCGCCGATTGGCCGCGCCGCGGCGTGGATCTGCGCGGCAATGGCTTGCCGCTG
>JANJSW010000136.1 GCA_024711415.1 Thermomonas sp.
TGCCGGCGCGGCCCATCGCCTGCAGGGCCTCGAGGCCGGACATTGCCGGCATCCGCATGTCCATCAGCACCACGTCGGGCTTCACTTCCGGGATGCGCTCCACCGCCTGGCGCCCGTCGGAGGCTTCCGCCACGACTTCGATCCCCTCTGCCAGGGCGAGCAGGGAACGGATGCCCTGGCGCACCAGGGTCTGGTCGTCCACCAGGAACACGCTGATCGGGGCGGATCGGGTCATGCGATGGCTCCTTCGGGGAGGCGGGTGGCGGCGTTCGGCGCCACCGGCAGGGTGATGGTGAGCTGGAAACCCTGGCCGCGGCGGGTCTCGATGTCCAGGCGGCCGCCGTGCTGGCGCAGGCGCTCGCCGAGGCCGCGAAGACCGTTGCCCGGCAGCACCTGCTCGCTGCCGCGGCCATCGTCGCGCACCTGCAGGACGATATTGTGCCCTTCCCGCCGCGCCGCCAGCCACAGCCGGCTGGCGCCGGCATGGCGCACCGCGTTGGTGATGGCTTCCTGGGCACAGCGCAGCAGCACGTGGGCGCGCTCGGGGTCGTCCACGGTGAGCGGCTGCTCGATGTCCATCTCGATGGCCAGCTTGGGCACGTTCTCGGCGAGCGGGCGCAGCGCGGCGCCGAGGTCGATCGCGCCGCCTTCGCGCAGCTGGCTGACGGCTTCGCGCACGTCGGTCAGCAGCAGGCGCGCCAGCGTGTGGGCCTGCTGCACGTGTTCGCGCACGCGGCCATCGGACAGGTGCCCGGCGACCTCCAGGTTCAGGCTGAGCGCGGTCAGGTGGTGGCCCAGCAGGTCGTGCAGTTCGCGCGAGATGCGGGTGCGCTCGTTGACCCGCGCGCTGTCCGCCAGCAGCGCGCGGGTGGCGCGCAGCTCGGCATTCAACCGGCGCTGCTCCTCGCGCGCCTGCGCCTGCTGCAGGGCGACCAGGCTGACCACGAACACGAAGCCGGAAAAGCCCGCATACAGCATCGACTGCATCAGCGCTTCCATCGGCGGGAAGCCGAGCCAGCGGATGAACACCGGCGCCACCGCCAGCTGGCTGACCAGCAGCCAGGCCACTCCCAGCGGCAGCGGCAGCAGCCACGGGAACACGCAGGCCGCCACCATCAGCAGCACGCTGCCCATGCCGGTGCCACTGAAATAGCTGACCCCCAGTGCGGCCGCGGTGAGCACCAGCAGCAACAGGTAGTCCGCGGCGCTGCGCCGGCGCCCACCCAGGTTGCGGGTCAGCCAGACGTAGCCGGCGCCGAATGCGACGTAGGCCACCCAGCCCTGCCAGGGCATGGCCAGGTTGTCGCCGCCGGCGACCTGCGGCGGGCGCAGCCAGAAGTACAGCAGCGGCAGGCCCACCATTGCCCAGGTGAACAGGCCGGCATAGCGCAACAGGCGGGTATGGGGGATTCGCGCGAACATGGCGTCTTATACCGCCTTGCGCCCCGCACCGCCCTGCATCGAAGGTCATGGGCGCTCCCCGGCGGCGCATGCGATAATCAGCTGTGGCCCGCGCGACGGACCACAGGCAGCAGTCACCGGAGTTTCAAGGAGTTCCAAGGAATGTCGATCGCCATCCGCGACGTGCGCGAGCACGAGCTGGATTCCGTCCTGGCCCTCAACAACGCGGCAGGTCCTGCGATCCTCCCCCTGGACTCGGCTCGCCTGCGCCAGCTGTTCGACCGCGCCGAGTACTTCCGCGTGGCCGAACGCGACGGCGCCATGGCCGGTTTCCTGATCGGCTTCGGCGCGCACGCGCAGCACGACAGCGTCAATTTCGCCTGGTTCCGCGAGCGCTACCCCGATTTCTTCTACATCGACCGTGTGGTCGTGGCCAGCCGCCGCCGCGGCGGCGGCGTCGGCCGCGCGCTGTACGCCGACGTGCAGAGCTACGCCGAGCTGCGCTACCCGCATCTGGCCTGCGAGGTGTTCCTCGAACACGGCGCCGACCACGCGCTGCTGTTCCACGGCAGCTTCGGCTTCCGCGAAGTCGGCCAGAACGTGATGCCTTCGGCCGAAGGCCCCGGCCACGACCTGCGCGCGGCGATGCTGATGAAACTCTTGTGCAGCTACCCGTGGGTACGCGACACCTACGGCGACGCCCTGCCCGACGAACCATGGCTGCAGCGCCCGCGCAGCCATGTCGCCGCCGCGCTGCCGGCGCACGGGGCCTGCGCATGAGTGCACAAACCGATTACGCGCAGGCCGGCGAACTGAAATTCGGCCAGGTCGGCATCGCCAACCTGCGCGTGCGCAGTCTCGACCCGACACAGCTGGCCGCGGAGATGGCCGAGCGCGTGCAGCGCGCGCCCAACCTGTTCGCGCGCGCCGCGGTGGTGCTGGATTTCGGCGGCCTGAGCAAGACCCCCAGCCTCGACGAGGCGCGCGCGCTGGTGGAAGGCCTGCGCGACGCCGGCGTGCTGCCGGTGGCGCTGGCCTACGGCACCAGGGAAATCGAGGCGCTGTCGCAGCAGCTGGGCCTGCCGCTGCTGGCCAAGTTCCGCGCCCAGTACGAACGCGCCGACGAAGCGCCGGCGCCACCCCGCGCCCCGGAACCGCCGCGCGCAGCCGAGCCGCCCCCTGCCCCCGTAGCCACCCCGGCAGCCGCCAGCGCGGCCGCGCCCGGCCTGATCCAGGCCACGCCGGTGCGTTCCGGCCAGCAGGTCTACGCCGAACAGCGCGACCTGACCGTGCTGGCCACGGTCGGCGCTGGCGCGGAAGTGCTTGCCGATGGCAGCATCCACATCTACGGTGCACTGCGCGGCCGCGCCTTGGCCGGTGCGCGCGGCAACGAAGGCGCCCGGATCTTCTGCCGCGAGTTCCATGCCGAACTCGTCGCGGTGGCCGGGCACTACAAGGTGATGGAAGACATCCCAGCCGAACTGCGCGGCAAGGCCGTGCAGGTGTGGCTGGAACACGGACAACTCAAGCTTGCGGCGCTCGACTGAACGCCGCTCCCACAGCATCACGGAGGAAGCCAACTTGGCTGAGATCATCGTAGTCACCTCGGGCAAGGGCGGCGTCGGCAAGACCACGACCAGCGCCAGCATCGCCACCGGTCTCGCCCGCCGCGGCAAGAAAGTCGCGGTTATCGACTTCGACGTCGGCCTGCGCAACCTCGACCTGATCATGGGCTGCGAACGCCGGGTGGTGTACGACTTCGTCAACGTGATCCACGGCGAGGCCACCCTCAAGCAGGCGTTGATCAAGGACAAGCGCTTCGACAACCTGTACGTGCTGGCCGCCAGCCAGACCCGCGACAAGGATGCGCTGAGCAAGGACGGCGTGGAGAAGGTGCTGAAGGACCTGGCCGCCGAAGGCTTCGACTACGTCATCTGCGACAGCCCGGCGGGCATCGAGAAAGGCGCGTTCCTGGCGATGTACTTCGCCGACAAGGCGATCGTGGTGGTGAACCCGGAAGTCTCCAGCGTGCGCGACTCCGACCGCGTGCTGGGCCTGCTGTCCTCCAAGACCCATCGCGCCGAGCGCAGCGATGGCGAAGTCTCGGCGCACCTGCTGCTGACCCGCTACAGCCCGGTGCGGGTGGAGAGCGGCGAGATGCTGTCGATCGCCGACGTCGAGGAAGTGCTGGGGCTGAAGACCATCGGCGTGATCCCCGAATCGGGCGACGTGCTCAACGCCTCCAACAAGGGCGAGCCGGTGATCATGGACGGCGAGTCCATCGCCGGGCAGGCCTATGACGATGCGGTGGCGCGGCTGCTGGGCGAGGAGCGCCCGCTGCGCTTCACCACGGTGGAAAAGAAAGGCTTCTTCAGCAAGCTGTTCGGGGGTTGAGGCATGGCCATTTTCGATTTCCTCAAGCCCAAGAAAAACACCGCCTCGGTCGCCAAGAACCGCCTGCAGATCATCATCGCGCAGGAGCGCAGCTCGGCCGGCGCGCCGGACTACCTGCCGCTGATGCGGCGCGAGATCCTGGAAGTGATCCGCAAGTACGTGAACGTGGACACCGACGCGGTGAAGGTGGACGTGGTCAAGGACGGCGAGCACGACGTGCTGGACATCTCGGTGTCGCTGCCGGAACGCGGCGCCTCGCCGGCCTGAAAACGGCCCGGCCGCCCGCCGTGGAAACCCCGCCGGTGCTGACCCTGGCCGACATCGGCTTCGATGCGCCGCGCGCGCTGCTGGCCCGCTACGGGCTGGCGCTTGCGCGCGTGGCCGATTTTGATCCCATTCCCGGCAGCTACTGGGGCGAGAGCGAGGCCGGCATCATCGGCACCACGGTCTACGCCCGCGCCGACACGCCCGTGCATTCGCTGCTGCACGAGGCCGGGCACCTGATCGTGCTGCCGCCGGAGCGCCGCGCCGGCGTGCATACCGACGCCACCGACTCGGTGCCCGAGGAAGACGCGGTGTGCGTGCTGCAGGGCCTGTTGGGCGATGCCCTGCCCGGCGTTGGCCGCCAGCGGGTCTGGGCCGACATGGACGCGTGGGGCTACACCTTCCGGCTTGGCTCCGCCCGCGCCTACGTCGAACACGACGCCGCCGAGGCTTGGCGGTGGCTGCGCGAGCACGGGCTGGTGGATGCCGACGGCGCGCTCACGCAGGCCGGCCCCATGCATGCCTGAGCCGGTCCGCTTGCCGGCGCGCGGCGTCGCGGTCTAGCCTTGCCGCTTCCCGCATCTCCCTGCCGCCGAGGTCCGACCCGTGAAGCTTCGCCACGCCCTGCTTGCCACCGCCGTCATCGGCACCCTCGGTCTTGCCGCGTGCAAGCGCGACGCCGAGCCCGCGGCGCCCGCCTCCGCGCCCGCTGCCCAGCCGGGCGAGACTGCCGACCAGTTCGTCGCCCGCGTCAACCAGGAGGTGCGCAAGCTCAGCACCGAACTCAATTCCGCGCAGTGGCTGTCGAATACCTACATCAACGGCGACAGCGAGTTGATCGCGGCCAAGGCCAACGAACGCTGGCTGGCCCAGCTCAACGTCTGGATCGAGCAATCGAAGCGCTACGACGGCCAGCAGCTGAAGCCGGAAACCGCGCGCGCGCTCAAGCTGCTGAAGCTGTGGACGGCGATGCCGGCGCCCAAGGACCCGAAGAAGCTGGAGGAACTGACCCAGCTCGCAACGCGCATGGAAGGCATGTACGGCGCCGGCAGCTACTGCACGGGCGAAGGCGCGGCCCGGACCTGTCGCGACATCGGCCAGCTCAGCGACGTGCTGGCGAAGAGCCGCGACTACGACGCACAGCTGGACGCCTGGCAGGGCTGGCACACCATCAGCGTGCCGATGCGCAAGGATTACGTCCGCTTCACCGAACTGGTGAACGAAGGCGCGAAGGAGATGGGCTTCGCCGACGCCGGCGAGATGTGGCGCTCGGGCTACGACATGTCGCCGGCGGAACTTGCCAGCGAGAGCGACCGCCTGTGGGGCCAGGTGAAGCCGCTGTACGAACAGCTGCACTGCTACGCGCGCACCCGCCTGGACACGCAGTACGGCAAGGACAAGGGCGAAGTCGCCGGCGGCCTGCTGCCCGCCCACCTGATGGGCAACCTGTGGCAGCAGGACTGGAGCAACCTCTGGGACATCCTGCAGCCGTACAAGGCGGCCGGAAGCCTGGATATCAACAGCGCGCTGGAGCGGATGGCCGCCGCCGACCTTGCCCGCGAGCTGGCCAAGCCGGCGGCGGCCGGCACTTCCGCCGCCGAACGCAGCTTCGCCGCCCAGCGCGCCGCCCAGCTGGCCACCGCCAAGGCGATGACCGAGCGTGCGCAGGATTTCTACGTCTCGCTGGGCATGCCCAAGCTGCCCGAGAGCTACTGGCAGAAGTCGCAGTTCATCAAGCCGATGGACCGCGACGTGGTCTGCCACGCCAGCGCCTGGGACATGAACATGGCCGGCGACGTGCGCACCAAGATGTGCATCGTGCCCAGCGAGGAAGAGCTGACCACGATCTACCACGAGCTTGGCCACATCTATTACGACCTGGCCTACAACAAGCAGCCGCCGATCTTCCAGAACGGCGCCCATGACGGCTTCCACGAAGCCATCGGCGACACCATCGTGCTGGCGATGACCCCGCAATACCTGGCATCGGTGGGGCTGGTCGATGTGCCGAAGCAGAGCCAGGAAGCGCTGATCAACGCACAGATGCGGATGGCTTTGGCCAAGGTCGCCTTCCTGCCGTTCGGGCTGATGATCGACCGCTGGCGCTGGGGCGTGTTCGATGGCTCGATCAAGCCCGACGGCTACAACAAGGCGTGGTGGGAGCTGAAGGCGAAGTACCAGGGCGTCGCCCCGGCCACCGCCCGCGGCGAAGGCTTCTTCGACCCGGGCGCGAAGTACCACGTGCCCGGCAACACCCCGTACACCCGCTACTTCCTCTCGCACATCCTGCAGTTCCAGTTCTACAAGGCGCTGTGCGATGCCTCGGGTCACAAGGGCCCGCTGTACGAATGCAGCTTCTACGGCAACAAGGAAGCCGGCCAGCGCTACTGGGCGATGCTGTCCAAGGGCAACAGCCAGCCGTGGCAGCAGACCATGAAGGAGCTGACCGGCGGCGAGAAGATGGACGCCAGCGCGGTGCTGGAATACTTCGCCCCGTTGCAGGACTGGCTGAAGCAGCAGAACGCCGGCCAGCAGTGCGGCTGGCAGGCGCCCGCCGCAGGCGCCTGATCCACGGCGCGTAGGTACGCGAAGAAGGCCGGCCCTGCCGGCCTTTTTCATTGGCCCCGGCCGCGTGATCCGCGCAATACTGCCGGCATGGACGCCGACCTCGCCCCGCAACCGCAAGCCACCGCCACCGCCCTGCCCGCGCGCTTCTATGCCGGGCCGGCGATGGCCGCCACCGACCGCAGCGCGATCTTCGACCGCAGCTGGCAACTGGTCGCGCACGTCTCGCAGCTGCGCGGCGCTGGCGACCACGTCGTCGCCAACCTCGCCGGCCTGCCGGTGATCGCGGTGCGCGGCGCCGACGACACGATCCGGGTGATGCACAACGTCTGCCGCCATCGTGCCGGCCCCATCGCGCAGTGCGACGGGCTCGCCGCGAAGGCGTTGCGCTGCCGCTATCACGGCTGGACCTATACCTTGGAAGGCCAGCTGCGCTCGGCGCCGGAAATGAAGGACGCGCAGGGTTTCGATGTCGCCGACGTGCGCCTGCCGCAGCTGGCCGTGCGGATCTGGCAGGGGCTGGTGTTCGCGGCGGTCGATGCAGCGAATGCGCCGGACTTCGTCGCCTTCGTCGCCGGCATCGACGCCCGCCTCGGCACCGACCGCGGACTGGAACACTACGGCGGCCACCATCGCGCCAGCTACGACATCGCCTGCAACTGGAAGGTGTACGTCGACAACTACCTGGAGGGCTACCACGTCCCGTTCGTGCATCCGGGCCTGAACCGGCTGCTCGACTACCGCAGCTACCGCACCGAGCTTGCGCGCTGGCATTCGCTGCAGTGGAGCCCGCTGGAGAGCGACCCCGCGCTGTACGGCAACGGCGACGCGCTGTACTACTGGCTGTGGCCAAACACCATGCTCAACATCCTGCCCGGGCGCCTGCAGACCAATACCGTGGTGCCGCTGGGCGTAGACCGCTGCCGGGTGGTGTTCGACAGCTACTACGCCGATGCCGGCGACGCCGCGCGGCGCGACGCCGACCTCGCCTTCAGCGACGAGGTGCAGCATGAGGACATCGGCATCTGCGAGGACGTGCAGCGTGGCATGGCTTCCGGCAGCTACGTGCCCGGCCGGCTGAACCCACTGCGCGAGACCGGTGTCCACCACTTCCACGAACTGCTGCGCGATGCGTATCGCGGCGGCGCAACGGCTGCCAGCGGCAATGTCTGACGCCCTCGCCCGCGCGGAGCCAACGGAACGCAAGCCCCTCGGCCCGTGGTCGGCCACCGCGCTGGTGGTCGGCAGCATGATCGGCAGCGGCGTGTTCCTGCTGCCGGCGTCGCTGGCGTCGTACGGCGGCGTCAGCCTGCTGGGCTGGGCCATCACCCTGTCCGGCGCGCTGGCGCTGGCGCTCACCTTCGCCCGCCTGGCGATGCGCTGGCCGCAGACCGGTGGCCCCTACGCGTTCGCCCGCAACGCTTTCGGCGAGGCACCGGGGTTCATGGTCGCGTGGAGCTACTGGGTGTCGATCTGGAGCGCCAACGCGGCGATAGCGGTGGCCTTCGCCGGCAGCGTGGGCGCGCTGTTCCCGGCGCTGGTGGCGACGCCGCTGCGCGCCGGGGCCTGCGCGCTGGCGGGGCTGTGGCTGTGCGCCGGCATCAACCTGCTGGGGCTGCGCGAAGCGGGCCGGATGCAGATCGTGCTGACCGTGCTCAAGTTCGTACCGCTGGCGCTGTTCGCCGGCATCGCGATCTGGTTCGTCGAGCCGGCGCAGTTCCAGCCGTTCAACCGCAGCGCGGAATCGCTGCCCACGGCCACCCATGCCTGCGTTGCGCTGGTGCTGTGGGCACTGCTGGGGCTGGAGGCCGCCACCGTGCCGGCCGGCGCCATCGATGACCCGGCGCGCACCATCCCGCGCGCCA
>JANJSW010000199.1 GCA_024711415.1 Thermomonas sp.
AGCGCGCGCAGCAGCTGGCGCAGCTTGCCGCCAACGCTGCGGGTGCGCGCGCCGTGCAGGCCCGGATCGATGATCCGCGCCACCTGCATGGTCAGGGTGGAACCGCCGGAGACGATGCGGCGGTTGCCCAGCACCTGCGCGCCGGCGCGCAGCATCGCCACCGGATTGATGCCGGGATGGCGCCAGAACCAGCGGTCCTCGTAGCCCAGCAGCGCCTGCACGTACAGCGGCGACACCTGCTCCGGCGTGGCCGGATAGCGCCAGACGCCGCCGGCGTCGGCGAACGCACGCAGCGGGCTGCCATCGCGGGCGGTCACCACCGTCGCGGCGTCTCGGCCCTTGGGCAGCGGCAGCGGGAAGGCGACGTCGAGCAACAGCAAGCCGACCAGCAGGGCTGCCGTGCCCCAGCGCAGCCACGGCAGCAGCGCGCGCAGGGCAGCGCGGAGCCGGCGGATCCGCTGGCCGGGAAGTGCGTGCGTCACGCCTTACGCCCCGCCGCGCGCGCCCCGCCTCACGGCTGCACCACCGTGATCCGCTCCGGCACCGCCCTGCCCACGCCGCGCAGCGCCGGCCGGTACATGTCCTCCACCAGCGGCGGCGGCACGGTGTAGGTGCCCGGGGTGACCGCGCGCACGAGGTAGAACAGCTTGGCGGTGCGGCCCGCGTCCAGCTTGAGCGCCGCCACGTAGCGGTCGTCGCGGAACTCCTCGTGGCGCAGGTTGGCGCTGTCGCCACGCTCGCCGATGCCGATGCCGTCCACCACCACCTCGGCCCATTGCTTGGCATCACCGAGGTTGAAGTTCTCGATCTCCAGCCCCGCCGGCAGCAGGTCGGTCAGCAGCGCGTCGGGCATGTCGCGGTCGGCGGTAATGGCAACCCGCACGATCAGCGCCTCGCCTTCCTTCAGCGCTCGCGGCGCCCACGGCTTGCCGTCGGTGCCGAACAGCGCCCGCTCGACCTTGATCACGCTGGCATCCGGCGCAGGCGCGGCGCGCGGCACGCCGGCCACGTCGAGGCTGGCGTAGAACGGCGGCTCACCGCTGGGCAAGAAGCGCAGACCCTTGGCCAGGGTGGCGTAATCGACGTCGCGGGCAAAGCTGCGCGCCTTGGCGATGGCTTCCTCGGTGCCGCCGGTGACCAGCTTGCCGGCCACCTCCTTCTTCACGTCCATCAGCAGCGCCTTGCCCAGCCGCGCCAGCGCGATCTGTTCCTGCGTGCTCAGCCAGAACCACGAGGACGCGCGTCGACGTGCGTCCAGCTCGCGGCTGACCTCGATCACCTTGGCGTCAAAGGCCGGGGTGGCGTAGCCGCGCTCGTGGGTCATCGCGATCATCAGCGCCAGGTCGCGCAGCGGCGTGCCGTAATCGCCCAGCCAGTCGTGGCGGTCGCCCTCGAAGGCGAAGCCGGCGGCAATCGCCTTGCCGCCGCGCACCTTGTCGCCCTGCATCGACAGCGCCAGCCCGAGGTGCACCAGCGGCAGACCCTTCAACGCCTGCTTGCGGTCGTTGTCGTACAGCGCGCGCAGCGTCCCCAGCGGCGCGCGGTTGACCCGCGCCAGCACGTAGCCGGCATGCGCCTGGTAGGCGAACTTGAGGTACTGGCGGTGGCTGCGGCCGTAGAACTCGTTGCCGCCGGACAGCAGGTCCTCGCTGAGCCGCTGCAGCGCCTTCTGCAGCACCGCCTCGGGCACCACGAAACCGGCCTGGCGCGCGTCCAGCAGGAATTCGGCGATGTACGGCGTCAGCAGCGGATCGACGTTGTCGTCATCGCCCCACATCGAGAAATGGCCGTTGCCCGCCTGCATCGACGCCAGCCGGCCGAACGCTCCCTCCATGCGTGCGCGCCGCTTGCCGGCGTCCAGCCCGGCCACGCCGAAGCGTCGGGCGGTTTCCGCATCCAGTGCCAGCGCCGCGTAACCCTTGCTGGTGGTCTGCTCGGCGCAGCCATAGGGATAGTCCAGCGCGCCCTTCAGCGCGGCGCCGAACGGGATCGGCGGCAGCGCGCTGACCAGCATGCGCGCACGCACCGAACCCGGCAGCAGCCCTTCGGCAAGGCCGGCATCCATCGATGCCGCCTCGCCCGCGCCCAGCACCTGCGTGCGCGAGCGCAGCACCTGCGGCCACGCTGCACGCACCGGCAGATCGTACTTGCGGTCCACCTTGAAGCCGTTGCCGTCCACCCGCACCCGCACCTGCGCCACGCCGTAGCCTTCCTGCGCGGTGAGCGGGAAACTCAGCGTGGACTTGGCCTCGCTGCCCAGCGTCAGCGTGCGGCTGGCCTCGCCGATCGCGGCAGGCCCGATCCCGTCCAGCTTCACCTTGAACGCGCCGCCCTTGCCGGTGAAGTTGGTGATGTCCAGGCTGACCATGCCGCGGTCACCGGGTGCCATCGCGCGCGGCATGCTGGCCTCGGCGACGATTGGCGCGCGCACCACCACTTCGGAATCGCGGTTGCCGTACTGCGCATCGGCATAGACCAGCGCCGATACCCGCAGGGTGCCGTTGAAATCCGGCACCGGCAGCGACACGCGCGCGGTACCTCGGGCGTCCAGCTTCACCGGCCCGGAGAACAGATCCACCGTCTGCACCCGCGCGGTCGGCCGCCGCGCCTGCGGCAGCGCGGCCAGCGCCATGTCGCCACCGAAGCGCAGCTTGGCGATGCCGCCGTCGAAACTCTCGATGACGCGGCCGTAGATGTCGTACGCGTCCACGCCCAGGCGGCGCTGGGCGAAGAAATGCGCGCCGGCATCCGGCACCGGGAAGCGGGTGATGTTGAGGATGCCCACGTCGACCGCCGACACCGTGGCGTAGGCCGTCTTGCCGGCCAGCTGCGGCGCGCTCAGCGTGACCTGCAGCGGCTGCTCGGGGCGCACCTGTTTCTTCACCGCCAGGCCCACGGCGATGCGGCGGTCACGACGATCCATCGGCACGAAGGCCTCGCCCACCGCCCGCGCCGGGGTGATCTTGCTGGCCGCACTGCCGCCGCGGAACACCAGCGCGGTCACGTACACGTCGTGGCGCTCCCAGTCCTGCGTGACCGGGATCTCCACCACCGTCCCCGGCTTCGCGTCCACCGACTGCACGAACAGCATGTGGTCGCTTTCCACCATCACCACGCCCTTGCCGGCATGCGGCGGCGTCAGGGTGACCTTCAGCTTGTCGCCGGCGCGATAGGCGGTCTTGTCCAGCGCCAGCTTGACCTTGTCCGGGCGCGCGTCCAGCCCGCGGTTCTCGTCGCCCCAGCCCCAGCCGGCGCGGAACGGGTAGCGCATGGTCAACCTGGTCGCCGGGTCGAACACCTCCAGCCGATAGTCGCCCCACTCCACCGGGAAGTCGATGCGCGCCGCGGTGGCGCCGGCG
>JANJSW010000104.1 GCA_024711415.1 Thermomonas sp.
GGCGTCCGTAGGCGCTGTCGTCGACGTCGCCGTACAGCTTGAACGCGATGATCCCCGGCAGGATCACGATCAGCGGGGTCAGCAATTTCAGCAGCGCCGCCGCGTAGATGCCCTTCTGCGCCTCGCGGATGTCGCGCGCCGCCAGCGCGCGCTGCGCGATCAGCATGTTGGTGCCCCAGTAGAAGATGTGCGCGAACACCATGCCGGTGAACAGGGTGGGCCACGGGATGTCCGAATCCGGCCCGCCGAACAGGGTCAGGCGCTCGGCCGGGATGCCGGAGAAGTCCCAGCCGATCCGCTGCAACGCGAACCAGGTGACCAGCCCGCCCATCACCAGCAGCACCACGCCCATGTAGGTGTCGGAGATGGCGATCGCGCGCAGCCCGCCAAGTGCGGCGTAGGCCAGGCCGGCCAGCGCGAACAGGATGGCGATGGCCAGGATCGACAGATCCGGCTGGAACAGCGACTGCATGAAGCGCGCGCCGGTGTACAGCACCATCGGCAGCAGGATGAACATGTAACCCAGCAGGAACAGCACCGACACCGTGCGCCGCAGCGCCGCGCCGTTCGGCAGCCGCTTCTCCAGCAGCTCGGTGGTGGTGGTGCAGTTGTACCGGTAGTACATCGGAACCAGCACCTTCGCCAGCACCAGCAGGCCGGCGGCGGCGCCGAACTCCCACCACACCTGCAGCATGTTCTGGGCACCGTTCATGCCCACGATCTGCTCGGCGCTGATGTTGGTCAGCAGCAGGCTGCCTGCGATGAACGGCCAGCCCAGGTGGCGCCCGGCCAGGAAGAAGTCCTGCGCGCTGTCGCCCGCCTTCGCCTCCTTGCCGTAGCGCCACCAGGTGGCCAGCGCCACCAGCGCGGTCAGGCCGAGGAATACCGCCAGCTGCACGTAGTCGGTCTGCATCGTCACTCCGGGTGCGCCGCGTGGACGCTCGCTCCGAAAAAAGACCCCTGCCAGTTCGGGACAGGCAGGGGCGGGGACATCTCATCGCATCGACGGGATCAGAACTTGTAGCTGGCGCCCAGCAGCAGGGTGCGGCCCCACTTGATGTATTCCAGCGGACGGTCCTTGCTGCCGGCGTAGGTGCTGTAGGCCTCGTCGCCCAGGTTGCTGGCCTGCAGCAGCAGGCTCAGGCCCTTGAACGCGGTACCCTCGCCGAAGGTGTAGCTGACCTGCGCGTCGGTGATGTTCTCGCCGACCACGTAGCGCAGGGTGCGCGCACCGTCGAAATTGCCGATCTCGCCGATGAAGTCCGAGCGGCGGCGGTTGTTGATGCGGAACTCGAAGCCGTTGCGCTCGTAATAGGCGGTCAGGTTGTAGACGCGCTTGGACAGGCCCGGCAGCGTGATCGGACCGTTGCCCACGCTGTTGGCGCTTTCCGGATCGAGTATCTTGATGCTGCTGTCGTTGAAGCTGGCGCTGGCGACCACGCCGAAGCCGGTGAAGGCATCGCCGAACATCAGGTCCAGCGGCAGCGACGCGGTCAGCTCCACGCCCTGCAGCTTGCCGCCCTTGCCGTTGAACGGCGCGCTCATGGTGCCCTTGGTCTGCACCGGCACGGTCATGCCGGCCGGCGGCACCCAGCCCTTGAGCAGCTCGGTGAAGTCATAGCCGTCGCGGGTCTGGGTGAAGATGTAGCTGCGCAGATCCTTGTAGAAGTAGGCGGCGGCGATATACGCCTTGCTGCCGAAGTATTTCTCCCACGAGATGTCGAAAGCGTTGGCCCGCCACGGATCCAGCTGCGGGTTGCCGCCGCCGGCGCCGGGCTTGCCGGTGGCGGTATCGACGCCGAACTCCACCGAGGCGCGCAGCTGATCGACGCGCGCGCGCGCCACTTGGCGGGCCATCGCCACGCGCAGGGTCTGGTCGTCGGTCAGCGAGAACGCCAGGTTCAGGCTCGGCAGCACGTCGGTATAGGTCTTGCCGTTGCCGTACGGACGGATCTCCTGCCCGGCCGGCTGCGAGCTGTCCCATACCCGCGAATCGGAGGACTGGTCGGTGCGCTGCACCTGCACGCCGATGTTGCCGCGCACCGGCACCGAACCCCACATGGTGTCGATGTTGCCCTGCGCGTAGGCGGTGCTGATCTTCTCGTCGACCGACCACGCCTTCGGAATCAGCCAGGGCTGGTTGTCGACCGGGTTGAAGGTCATGTACTTGGCCACCGCGCCTGGCACGTTCCACGACGGGATCAGGCCGATGCCGGCAAAGCCCAGGTCGACCAGGCCGTACTGCAGGTCGGAGGAGATCGCGGTATCACCCTGCGAACCGACGTTGATGTTGCCTTCCGGCTGGGTTTTCACCTTGCTGCGGTCGGAATGGTTGACGCCCACGCGCAGCGCGGAGAACGCGTTCTCCAGCAGCGACGGCGCCGGGAACTCGGCATCCAGACGGAAGCCCTTCAGCTCGTCCTCGACCTTGGGCACCTTTCCATAGCCGGAGCCGTAGATCGAGTTGCGCAGGAACAGCTTGGAGGCGTCGGAGTAATCCAGCGTCGGCACCATCTGCGAGAATCCGTCGGAGCGGTAGTCCAGCTGCACCGTGTCGTACTGCGGCGCCGGCACCAGCTGGGTGTTGTTCTCCAGGTTCAGCTCGTCGCGCTTGGCCTTCGACCAGCTCAGGTCGGCGGTCAGCTTGACCCCGTCGCCGACGAAGAACTCGTTGCGCCAGCCGGCCGCGCTGATGGTGTCCTTGCGATGGTTGTACATGCCGCGCACCAGCGGATACACGCCGGCGATGCTGCCGCCGGTGAAGGTGCCGTTGCCGTTGACCTGCGCGCCGCTGTAGGCGCATGCCGGGTTGCACGGCCAGTTGCCGTTGTACTGGGTGTTCATTTCCCACTGGTTGGCGGTGTTTTCCTGGGTCGCCCTGGAGTGGAAAAGATCCAGCGTGCTGATCCAGCTATCCGAGGGCCGTGCCTCGAGGGTGGCCATGGCGCCGTCGCGCTTGGTGTAGCCGGTGCGGCGCAGCGCCTTGATGCCGTCGGAGGCCCAGGTGCCCGCCGGCAGGCCCGGACGCGCATCGGTCTTCCACGGCTCGTACAGGCCTACCTGGTTTTCCTGGATCGGCGTGTCGGAATGCGAATAGCCGATCGAGAAGCCGAACCGGCGGTCCGCCGACTGGCCGATATAGCTGGCATTGAAGCGGTTGCCGGTGGCGCCTTCGTTGGCGGCGGAGCCCAGCGAGTTGCGCTGCCAGCGGCCGCTGAGCGCAATCACCGGCTTGTCGTAGTCCAGCGGACGCACGGTGCGCATGTCCATGGTGCCGGACAGGCCCTGGCCCACCAGCGCCGCATCGGGCGTCTTGTAGATGGTGACGCCGGCCATCAGCTCGGACGGGTACTGGTCGAACTCGACGCTGCGGTTGTCGCCGGTGCTGACCAGCTCGCGACCATTGAGCAGCGTGGTGGAGAAGTCGGGCGACAGGCCGCGCACGCTGAGCACCTGCGCACGGCCGGCCACGCGCTGCGCGGCCACGCCCGGCAGGCGGGCGATCGATTCGGCGATGCTGACGTCGGGCAGCTTGCCGATGTCCTCGGCGGAGATCGCCTCGACGATCGAGGTGGAATCCTTCTTGATGTCGATGGCGCGCTCGATGCCGCCACGGATGCCGGTCACCACCACGGTATCCAGGTTCTTGGCATCCGCCTTCTTCTTCGCGGCCGGCGCGTCCTGCGCGGCGGGCTTTGCCTCCTGCGCAAACGCCTGGGCGGTCAGCATCATCGCGGCCGACGCCAGCGCCACGCTCAACAGGTTTCGCTTCAACTGCACCATGTTCCCCTCCAGAAATGGTTCTCGGAAATGGCGGACTGTGGTCGTCCGCTCCTCATGCCTGCGCCACGCGCACCACATGAACATTGCGATGGTAGTCGCGCCATCGGCCAACAGAAGATGCTGCATACGTATTCATTGCTGCTCCCGGCGGATGCCGTGCAGCCCGCGCCAATGCTGGCTTGCAGCAAAAATCGAATGCAGCCCGCAGGCGCGTCCTGCGCACCGTCCTTGTACCGCCAGCGCACGAGTCAGGGTGCTGCCGGGGAACCCGATTCGGGCACAACCGGCAGCAGCCGAACGGCTGCGCCGCCACCGCCGGCCAGCCACAGCGACAGCACGTCGCCGCGGGCCAGGGTTTTTTCCTCGCTGACAAAACGGAAGCGCGCATCGCCCTGGAACGAAGCGCCTTCGCCGTCGCGATAGATCTGCGCGCGGTAGCGTTTGCCGGGCTCGAGGAAATCCAGCGCCAGTGCCAACGTCCGCGGATTGCGGTCGTTCATCGCGCCGACGAACCACTCGGGTTTTCCGCGCGCCTTGCGCGCGATCGCCACGTACTCGCCCACTTCGCCGGCCAGCACTTTCGACTCGTCCCAGTCCACCGCGACATCCCTGATGAAGCGGAACGCTTCGGGATGCGCGGCGTAGTGCTCCGGCAGGTCCGCCACCATCTGGATCGGGCTGTAGATGCCGACGTAGAGGGCCAGCTGCCGCGCCAGCGTGCTCTGGATCTCCTGCCCGTTGCGACCGGTCAGGCTGACGATGCCCGGCGTGTAGTCCATCGGCCCGGCCAGCAGGCGGGTGAACACCAGCGTCACTTCGTGCTCCGGCGGGTTCGGCGGGTTGCCCCAGGCGTTGAACTCCATGCCGCGCGCACCTTCGCGCGAGATCCAGTTCGGATACGTGCGGCGCAGGCCAGTGTCCTTGATCGGTTCGTGGGCATTGATAGCCACATGGTGCCTGGCCGCGTCGCGCACCACCCGCAGGTGGTGGTTGCTCATCCACTGGCCCTCGTGCCACTCACGCAGCACCGGCGCGCCGGCTGCGTCCTGGCGCTCGATCTGGCCGGCATCGCAGACATAGCCGGTCTTGACCGCGTCGATGCCCAGCGCTGCGAACTTCGCGAACGCGGCGTCCATCTGCCACTCGTAGTGGCTGACCGCGCAGGCGGTTTCGTGGTGGCCGACCAGGTGCACGCCCTTGCCGCCGGCGTACTTCGACAGTGCGGCAAGGTTGTAGTCCGGGGTGGGTTTGCTGAAGTCGAAGCCCCAGCCGTTGGCGAACCAGTCGCCGTCCCAGCCCACGTTCCAGCCTTCCACCAGCACGCCGCGGAAGCCGTTGGCGGCGGCGAAGTCGATGTAGCGCTTCGTGTTTTCCGTTGTTGCGCCGTGCTTGGGGCCGGTCGCCCAGCTTTCCTTGTCCAAGTGCAGCGACCACCACACCCCGACGTATTTCGACGGCTTGAACCAGCCAACGTCGCCGAGCTTGTTCGGCTCGTTGAGGTTGAGGATCAGGTTGGATTCGACCAGCGCGCCGGCGCGTTCGCCCAGCGTGATCGTGCGCCACGGGGTGACGAACGGCGTCTTGCGCACCACCGGCGCCGGGCTGCCCGGGGTCAGCAGCGCGCGCAGCTCGCCGTCGCCGCCGCGCATCAGGTTCATGCCGGCGTAATCGACCAGCGCCGCTTCGTGGATGCTCAGGTGCAGGCCATCGTCGGTGCGCAGGGTGATCGGCGTCTGCACCACCCCGACCTCGGACAGCGGGGTGCGGTGGTAGAGGTATTCCTCGCGGTTCCACTCCAGCGCGGGGATCCACCACGCGGTGGCCGGGCGGGCGATGGCGAACTCGGTCAGTTCCTGCACGATCTGCGCCTCGCGCAGCGCCGGCTGCGCCGGCACGTCGTAGCGGAAGCCGATGCCGTCGTCGAACACGCGGAACACCATGTCGAAGCGGCGATGGTCGCCGTCCTTCTCGACGAAGCCCGCGCGCAGCTCGTTGTAGTGGTCGCGCACGTAGCGGCGCTCGCCCCAGGGCTGTTCCCAGGTGCTGTCGGCGCTGCGCTGCGTCTGTTCGTCCAGCGCAAGGTTGCGCAGCAGCTGGCGGCCGTTGCGGAAGATGAAGCCCAGCCGCGAATCCTTCAGCACCGGCTTGCCGTCGCGCAGCACCCGGTAAGCCAGCCGGCCTTCGCCATTGAGGTCCAGCTGCACCTCGATGCGGCCATCCGGCGACTTCACCTGCGCCACCTGTTCGGCACTGGCCGTGCCCGGCAGCGCCAGTGCCAGCGCGATCGCCAGCAGCGAAACGCGCACCGGCATATCCATCGTCTTCGCCTGCATGCCCTGCTCCTCCGTTCAGTCGGCCAGCAACGCGCAGGCCACGCCGCGCGGCGGCAGCCGCAGCACGCCAGCCTCTACGGCGGGTGAAGGCAGGCCCGGTACGTCCAGCAGGGTCGCGGGCGCCGGCAATGACCAGTCGCAGGTCTGCGCGGAAAGGTTGAACGCCAGCAGCAGCCGCTGGCCCGCGTGTTCGCGCACCAGCGCCAGCACCTGCGCCGGCGCATCGAGGAAGCGGATCGTGCCCTGCACCAGCGCCGGCTGCGTCTTGCGCCAGCGCAGGAAGGCGCGCGCGGCGTGCAGTACCGAGGCGGGGTCGCGCTCCTGCGCCTCCACGCTCAACGCGCGATGCGCTGCCGGCACCGGCAGCCACGGCAAGGCACTGCTGAAGCCGGCATCGTCCGCGCCGGTCCACGGCATCGGCGTGCGGCAACCGTCGCGGCCCTTGAAGTTCGGCCAGAACGCCTTGCCGTAGGGATCCTGCAGCGCCTCGAACGGCACCTCTGCCTCCGGCAGCCCCAGCTCTTCGCCCTGGTACAGGCAGACGCTGCCGCGCAGCGAACACACCAGCGCCAGCAGCTGCCTGGCCATCGCTGCGTCTTCGCCGCCGCCCCAGCGGGTGACCGCGCGCTGCACGTCGTGGTTGGAGATGGCCCAGCACGGCCAACCTTCGGTCATCTTCGCTTCCAGCGCTTCCACCGTGGCGCGGATGTAGGCCGCGCTGCAGTCCGCGGTCAGCAGCTCGAAGCTGTAGCCCATGTGCAGCCGCTGCGGCGTGCAGTACTCGGCGGTGGTGGCCAGCGAATCCTCGGAGGAGATCTCGCCCAGCGCGCCGGCATCCGGGTAGCGGTCCAGCAGCGCGCGCACTTCCTCCAGCAGGCCCAGGTTTTCCGGCTGGGTGTTGTTGTGCAGATGGTACTGGAATGCATAGGGGTTGTCGGCGCTGAAGCCACGCCCGGTGCGCAGGTGCGCGGGCTTGGGCGGGTTGTCGCGCAGCTGCGCGTCGTGGAACGGGAAATTGATGGAGTCGAGGCGGAAGCCGTCGACGCCCCGGTCCAGCCAGAACTTCAGGTTGTCCAGCTGCGCCGCGCGCACTTCGGGGTTGTGGAAGTTGAGCTGGGGTTGCGACGACAGGAAGTTGTGCAGGTAGTACGGGCCGCGGCGCGGTTCCCACGTCCACGCCACGCCGCCAAAGATCGACAGCCAGTTGTTGGGCGGGGTGCCGTCGGGCCTGGCGTCGGCCCAGACGAACCAGTCGGCCTTCGCGTTGTCGCGGTCCTGCCGACTCTGCTGGAACCAGGCATGGTCGACCGAGCAGTGGCTGAGCACCTGATCGATCATCACCTTCAGGCCCAGCGCGTGCGCCTTTTCCAGCACGCGGTCGAAATCGGCCAGCGTGCCGAACAGCGGATCGACGCCGCGGAAGTCGGCGATGTCGTAGCCGAAATCGGCCATCGGCGAGGTGAAGAAGGGCGAGATCCAGATCGCGTCCACGCCCAGCGAGGCGACGTAGTCCAGGCGCGCCAGGATGCCCGGCAGGTCGCCCACGCCGTCGCCGTTGGTGTCCAGGAAGCTGCGCGGGTAGATCTGGTAGATCACCGCGCCACGCCACCAGCGATTGCTCGTCATCTGCATCTCCGTGATTCGCCGGTCGCGCGTGCCGGCGCGTCGGGAGCGCCACTATTCCACGCCGCGGCGTTGCACGGGCTGCCGCTTCCCAAGGCGCGCGGATGAATACGTTTGCAGGAAATTTGTGCGCCGGCGCCGGCCACTACCATGGCCGCGCACGTCACCACCGCGGGTGGTACAAGCATGTGGAGCGAGGCGTCATCGTGCGCCCGCGTTGTGCAACGCGTCATTCCGGAACAAGGCTTACCCGTCCATGACCCAAAAACCGCAGCTCTCGTTCTGGCAGATCTGGAAC
>JANJSW010000107.1 GCA_024711415.1 Thermomonas sp.
GGCGACCTGTTCCGCCTGATGACGCCGGAAAAACAGCAACTGCTGTTCGACAACACCGCCCGTGCCATGGGCGACGCGCCCGACTTCATCAAGCGCCGCCACGTGGACAACTGCACGAAGGCCGACCCGGCCTACGGCGCCGGGGTGGAGGCCGCGCTGCGCAAGCTCGGCGCCTTCGCCGGCGAGCAATCCCCGAACAGCCTGGGCTGAAGACTTCGCCATCCCGTCTGGACGCCGGCAGGTTCGCCTGCCGACGTTTTCATTGCGGGGTTACCCTAGCCGCACCCGCCAACCGGCGACCGCGCAGGAGTCCCGCATGCCGTCCCTGACCGATGACCTCTTTTCCCAGTTGTCCGGCCCCGCCCTGCAGCAGATCAGCCAACAGCTGGGCACCAACCCTGCGCAGACCTCGGGGGCGATTGCCGCCGCCCTGCCGATGATCCTCGGCGCGATGGGCCGCAACACCGCCCAGCCCGGCGGCGCGGAAGCCCTGTTCGGCGCGTTGGGCCGCGACCACAACGGCGGCGGCGGGCTCGGCGACGTCCTCGGCGCGGTGCTGGGTGGCCAGCAGGGTCGCCAGACCGACGGCCTCGGCCAGCTCGGCCACATCTTCGGCGGCCAACTGCCGCGTGCGGAAAGCGGCCTCGGCCAGGCCACCGGGCTGGGCGGGGACAAGGCGCAGATGCTGCTGAAGATCCTTGCCCCCATCGTCATGGCCTATCTGGCCAAGCACATGTTCGGTGGCCAGCGGGAAGCGGCATCGCCGCAGGCGCTGGGCGACATCCTCGGCCAGGAACACGCGCAGGTGCGCCAGGCCGGCGGCCTTGGCGGCGGACTGCTGGGCGCCGTGCTCGACCAGGACGGCGACGGCCAGCTGGGATTGGGCGACCTGATGAAGATCGGCGGCGGGCTGCTCGGCGGCGGTCGCTGACACCCCGACGGGGGCGCGGACCTCCCCGTCCGCGCGCCCCACTCCGCAACGTCCTCCCCGAATGGAGCGCAACGCATGAACCTTCCGCAGGCAGATTCCAGCTTTTTCGTCGGCTGGGGAACCCTGTCACTGATCAACGCCGGCCTGGCCCAGTCCAAAGGCCGCAGCGGCTTCGGCTGGTGGCTGGGCTCGCTGCTGGGCGGGCCGCTGGCGACGCTGCTGATCGTCCTGCTGCCACCGGTCGGCGGCCGGACGGGCTGAAGCCGCGGCGCCGCGATTGCGGCGGCGGCCTCTCGTGGGACTCAGCCGCCGCTGGCCGCCATCGCCTGCGCCAGGTCGTCCCACAGGTCTTCCACGTCCTCGATCCCCACCGACAGGCGCAGCAGGCCGGCGGTGATGCCGGTGGCGGCCTTGACCTGCTCGTCCACCATGCGGTGGGTCAGGCCGGCGGGATGCTGGATCAGGCTGTCCACCGAGCCAAGGCTCACCGCCGCGGTCATCACCTTCACCGACGCCATCACCTTGGCGGCTGCGTCGTGGCCGCCGCGCAATTCGAATGCCATCAGGCAGCCCGGCCCGCGCATCTGGGTGCCGACCAGGTGCGCGCCGTGCGCGCCCGGCAGGCCCGGATAGAACACCTTCGACACCGCCGGGTGTTCGCTCAGGCGCTGCGCCAGCACCTGCGCATTGGCCTGCGCGGCTTCCACCCGCAGCTTCAGCGTGGGCAGGCCGCGGTGCAGCAGGTAGGCGGCCAGCGGGTGCAGCAGCGCACCGGTAGCGGCGCGCACCGTGCGCAGCGGCGCGGCGCGGGCTTCATCGCAGCAAACCACCCCGGCGATCACGTCGCCGTGGCCACCGAGGAACTTGGTGGCGCTGTGCAGGACGTAGGCCGCGCCGAGTTCCGCCGGGCGCTGCAGCACCGGGGTGGCGAAGGTGGAATCCACCAGCACCGGCACGCTGCCGGCAGCCGCGACCACCGCCCGGATGTCGACCAGGTTGAGGGTGGGATTGGCAGGGGTTTCGATCACCACCAGCGCGGTATCGGGCCGAAGACGCGCGGCGATGTCCTCGGCCTTCACGAACTCCGCCTCCAGCCCGCACATGCCGGTGGCCAGCAGATGGTCGGCGGTGCCGTACAGCGGGCGCACCACCAGCACGTGCTTGCCGTGCTGGGCGCGATCCAGCAGCACGGCCGTCATCGCCGCCATGCCGGAGGCGTAGGCCACGCAGGCCTGGGTGCCCTCGAGCGCGGCGATGGCATTTTCGGCGCGGGCCACGGTGGGGTTGTGCAGGCGCGCGTAGATCGGGTTGGCGGCGCTGGCGTGGCCTCCGACCAGCGCATCGAAACTGGCGCTGCCGACATCGAGGTCGGCGATCGGATAGGTGGTGGACAGGTCCAGCGGCGGCGCGTGCACGCAGAGGTCGCCGAAGTCCTCGCGGCCGGCGTGGACGGCAGTGGTCTGGAAACGGTGCATGGCGGCCTCGGGTGCGATGGGATACCGCTATCCTAGAACCCTGCTCGGCATGAAACCGTCATGCCGAAGGATATTTCTCCAAGGCAGGAAATCGCCATGCTGGACCGAATCGATTACGCCCTGCTCCGCCTGCTGCGGAAGAATGCGCGGCTGCCCAACAAGGATCTGGCCGAAAAGGTCGGCATCGCGCCGTCCACCGCGCTGGAGCGGGTGCGGCGGATGCGCGAAGCGAAGATCCTGCTGGGCTACCACGCCGAGATCGCCCCCGAAGCCATGGGCGTGGGATTGCAGGCGATGATCTCGGTGCGGCTGGCCCGGCACTCGCGCGCACTGGTCGACGGCTTCCACCAGCACCTGCTGGGTCTGCCCGAGGTATTGGCCTGCTACCACGTAGCCGGCGCGGACGACTTCCTTGCCCACGTCGGCGTGCGCGACAGCGAGCACCTGCGCCAGTTCACCCTGACCGCGCTCACCGAGCGCGAGGAAGTGGCCCACATCGAGACGCGGCTGATCTTCGAGTTCCAGCGCAACGTGGAGCTGCCGCCACGGGAAACCGGGGCGTGAGTCGCCGACGCCTCACTGGAACAGCCGGTAGGTGCGGGTGCTGACCTCGGACACCCAGCGCAGGTAGCTGACCCGCCATTGCCGCCCGATGTTCGGCTCCCAAGGGTCGTACACCATCAGGGTGGTGCCGCGGCCGCTGGGATCGTTGTCACCGCGGATGCCGACCACCAGGGTCATGTGCCCCGGGCTGCCCTGGTAACCGCCGGGGATCCGGCGCAGGTAGCCGCCGGTGTTCCACAGCGTATCCACCATCACCGGGCCCTGCCGCACCATCGCCGCGAGCGCCTGTGGCATCCACGAAGCAGGCGGATACGCGCGCAGATGGTGCACCCGCGCGTAACGCTCGGTTTGCGGCACCCAGTTGGCGACGTCCGACTGGTTGTACAGGCCGTTGGTGTCGTCCCACATGTCGGCGGGTGTCGCCGCTTTCACCGCGGCAACGCTGCTGTTCTTGAGCATGGCCGTCGCCGCCGCCCAGCAGGTGCTGTTGGTGGGCTGGGGAATGAACGTGCGCTGGTGCCGGGCCGGCGGATAGGCTTCCGCATCGAACAGCGCGTTCTGCGTGCACTGGCCCGCCTCGCCATCCACCACCAGCCAGGCCTGGTCCTGGTAACGGCGCACCGCATTGCGGGTCTGGTTGCCGAAGTCGCCGTCCGGGCGAAGGCTGCAGCCCGGCAACTTGCGGTTGAGCGCCTCCTGCAGCCGCCTTACCTCGCTTCCTTTCGACCCCATCCTCAATACCGTAACGGTCATGGCGCGGCTCCTTGCCTCCAGTGCTTCCAGCGCATGTTGGCAATGCACGGCACGCACCGCCATTTGCTGGAAGCACTAACCGCAGCGGCCGGGCCTAGCGCATTCCGCCTAATCCATTCCGCAGCGACCCCGCGCCGCTGTCCTGCACGCGGAGCCGGTGCGGCACCCGCACGCCTGCGCCAGCCGGCTCCCCGCGCACGGTAAGCCGGCCGCGCGAGTGCACGCATTCAGTGGGCTTCGTCCTGCACCGGCTTCGATGCCGGCCTTGCGAGCGCGTCGTCGCGGGCATTCGCACGCTGCGCAGCGGCGCGCTGCAGGTGCGGCATCGCGTAGTCCTGGAACACCTGCTTGGGCTCGAGCTCGCCGATCTGGATGTAGTAGCCGATGAACGCGGCGATGTAGAGGTCGGCCACGGTGAAGCGGTCACCGACCAGATAGCGCTTGCCCGCCACCGCCCCTTCCAGCGTGCGCAGCAGGTCGGCCTCGTTGCCGTAGCCGGCCTCCATCGACGGCGCGACGCTGCCGTGCCGGCGCGCGGTGATGAAGAACTCCAGCGGGCTGGCGAACAGCATCCAGCGATAGCAGGCGCCGCGCTCCGGCGTGCCCGGCGGTGGCAGCAGGCCCAGCTCCGGCACGAGGTCGGCAAGATGCAGGCAGATGGCGGCGTTCTCGGTGATCGCCACGCCGTCGTGCACCAGCGCCGGCACCTTGCCCATCGGATTGATGGCGAGGAAGTCCGGCGACTTCATGCTGGTACCGAATTCCAGCTGCACCTCCTCGTAGGGCAGGCCGGTTTCCTCCAGCATCCAGCGGGTGATGCGGGCGCGCGACATCGGGTGGGTGTAGAAGCGCAGCTGCGGAGTCATGGTGGGTCCTGCGTTGGGTGGACGCGCAGTCTGCGCCGGCCCTGCTGACAGCTGCTGGCAGCAGCCCTCAATCGCGCTGGCGGATCCGCTCGTGTTCGCGCCAGCGCTGCAGCAGCCCATGCCGCGTCTGCGGGTAGTGCCGTCCGGCGTCCTCGAGGCCCAGCACGCGATCGGCGCGGAAATGGCGGAAATCCCCGCGCAGCTCGCACCAGGCCGCCAGCAGGCGACGGTCTTCGAGGAATGCCATCGCGAACGGCCAGACCGTGCGCTGCGACACCCGGTCGCCGGCATCGGCATAGGCCAGGTGCAGCACGCGCTGCTCGCGGATGGCGCGGCGCAGCGTGGGCAGCCAGGGCTCGGGGGTCTTAGGGCACCAGTCCGGCGCGAACAGGCCGCCGGTTTCCACCTGCAGGCGCAGCGCTGCCGGCAGGATGCCGAGGATGCGGTCCATCGCGCCGCGCGCCGCCGCCGCCAGCTCGGGATCGGCATGCGAGGCCACCCAGCGGGTCCCCAGCACCATCGCTTCCAGCTCCTCCTCCGAGAACATCATCGGTGGCAGCAGGAAACCGGGGCGCAGCAGGTAGCCGATGCCGGGGTCGCCGGCGATGTCGGCGCCCTGCCCGCGCAAGGCTTCGATATCGCGGTACAGGGTGCGCAGGCTGACCCCGAGCTGGGCTGCCAGCTGCGCGCCGCGGACGGGACGGCGCCTGCGCCGGAGATCATCCAGCAGCTGCAGGAGGCGGGTGGCGCGCTGCGTCATCGGCGGATACGCGGGAAAGGCAGCGCAGGATACCCGCGCCTGCGGGAAGGCGCCGCCTGCCTACAGCGCGTCGATGTCGCCCAGCGCGCGGATCAGCCGGCGCGCCCGCTTGTCCGGCTTGGTGTCCGGTGGGTGGTAGCCGGCGCGCTCGGCGGCGCGCTGCGCACGGGCCTGCTCGCGCGCCAGCGTCGATGCATCCGATTCGCGATACAGGGTTTGCGCGACACTGGCCGGGCCGCGCACGGTGCCGAGTGCCAGCACTTCGACCTCGAAGCGCTCCTCCAGCCGGGTGACCTGCAGCGCATCCCCCACGCGCACCCCGCGCGCGGGCTTGGCGCGCTGCCCGCCGATCTCCACCTTGCCGGTGTCGATGGCGTGCTTGGCCAGCGCGCGGGTCTTGAAGAAGCGCGCCGCCCACAGCCACAGGTCAAGGCGGACGCTGGCGGCTTCCTCTGGCATCTGCATCGGCATGGCGTGATCTTGCGGGCCCCGGAAACGCAAACGGCCACCCGGAGGTGGCCGTCGTGCGGACGCTGCGCCGGAATTACTCGACGGCGGCTTCGGCAGCGGCCTTGGCGCGCGCCTTGGCGTTGCCGGCCAGGTCTTCCTTGATGCGCGCCTTCTTGCCTTCCAGGCCACGCAGGTAGTACAGCTTGCTGGCGCGCACGGCGCCACGGCGCTTCACTTCCACCGAGTCGATGGCGGCGCTGTGGGTCTGGAACACGCGCTCCACGCCGAAGCCGTGGGAAATCTTGCGCACGGTGAACGCGGAGTTCAGGCCGGCGTTCTTCTTGCCGATGACCACGCCTTCGTAGGCCTGCACGCGCTCGCGGTTGCCTTCCTTCACCTTGACGTTGACGACGACGGTGTCGCCGGGGCCGAAGTCGGGCAGCTTGCGCGAGATCTGCGCGGTTTCGAAGTCCTGCAGCAGGGTGTGGATCGAGGGCTTGTTCATGGGATCAACCTTGGAGTTTTGTTGCGTGCTTTTGCACGCGCCTGTTGGTGTCGTTGTTGCGCGAGTGCACGTGGACCCGCGTCATGGCTCGGTGCAGCGTGGTACATGGGCAGGGCCCAGCCGCGCATTGTAGCGGAAATCCAGCCGCGGTGCCGGGGTCAGGCATCTCCGGCTGGCGGCTCGCCCACCGCCTGCAGCCAGCGCGCGCGGAATGCCTCCAGCAGCGCCCGATCGGCCTTCGACAGCGCCGCCTCGTCCAGCAGGTCTGGGCGGCGCAGCCAGGTGCGGCCCAGCGACTGCTGCCGGCGCCAGCGGGCGATCTCGGCATGATTGCCGGACAGCAACACGTCAGGCACCGCGCCGAGCGCGTGTTCGACCGGCCGGGTGTAGTGCGGGCAGTCCAGCAGGCCGTCGCCCTCGAAACTGTCCTGGACCGCGGATTCGGCGTCATTCAGCGCCCCCTCCTGCAGCCGCGCCACCGCGTCCACCAGCACCGCCGCGGCCAGCTCGCCGCC
>JANJSW010000109.1 GCA_024711415.1 Thermomonas sp.
GATACAGGCGATGCCCGGCGCTTTGCGCGCGCCAGGCCGGCAGCGAGGCGACAAGGAAGTAGCCCAGTACCAGCAACAACCCCGCCGCCGCAGTGGCGAAGGTGGCGATGCGCCAGCCGCGCGACCACCCGGCCAGCACCGCCGGCAGCAGCGGCAGCAGCGCGATGAAGCCGGGCAACGGCCAGTGGAAGCTGACCCGCTCGCGGTCGGCGAAGAAACCCAGCACGAAGAAGCCGAGCACGATCAGCACGCCGCTGAAGGCCAGCCAGCGCGCGGCCGGGCGCCCGTCGTGCAGACCGCGCCACCCGGCCACGACCATCGCCACCAGCAGCAGCGGAGTGACCGCCAACCATTGCAGCAGGCCCAGCACCAGGCCGGCGCTGCCGAACTGCCACGGGTGCCGGTCCACCAGCTGGAAGCGCAGGCCGGCGTCGGCGTTTTGCAGGTTCCACAGCAGCAGCGGCAGCCACGCCAGCGCACCGACGGCCACCGCCGCCCACACCCGCCAGTCGCGCAACGCGGTGCGACCTTCGCGCAACAGCAGTAGCACCGCGAAACCCACCGCGATCACCGCGGCGAAGCGGTAGTGGGTCAGCCCGCCCATCGCCAGCCCCAACCCCAACTCGCAGGCGGCCCAGCCCCCGACCCCGCGCAGCAACCGCAGCCCGGCGTCCAGGCATAGCAGCGAGGCCAGCAGCAGGGGCACGTCGGGCAACCCCAGTACTCCCAGGCTGCCGGCCAACGGCAGCAACAGCGCCAGCAGACCGGCCTGCCAGCCGGTGTTCGCATCGAATTCGCGCGCCGCCATCCGCACCACCAGCCACGGGATCGCCGCGCCGATCAGCAGGAACGGCAGCCGCAGGCCCAGCGCATGCTGGCCGAAGACGTCCACGCCCAACCGCGCCAGCCACGCGGTCAGCGCCGGCAGGTCGGAATAGGCCCAGGCCGGATGCTGGCCCTCCTGCCAGTAGAAGGCCTCATCGACGAACAGCGGCAGCTGCACCGCCAGCGCCAGCTTGAGCGCGCACAGCAGCAGCCAGCCGGCGATGAACCCGCGCCGCGCCGCCGCGCTTCCCGCATCCTGCATTCCCGGCGTCCTCGCTACACTCGTTGCCACTTCCGAGAACCGATGCCCAACGACATGTCCGCGATCCCGGTACCGGCGCCGATGCTAACCGATGAGCTGCAGCAGGCCCTGCGCGAGGCGCAGGCGCAGGTGAACACGCTGGTGCTGGGCAAACCGGTGCAGGTGCGGCTGGCCTTCGTTGCCCTGCTGGCCGGCGGCCACCTGCTGATCGAGGACCTGCCCGGGCTCGGAAAGACCACCCTGGCCCACGCGCTGGCCGCGACGCTGGGGCTGGACTTCGCCCGCGTGCAGTTCACCTCCGACCTGCTGCCCTCCGACATCCTCGGCGTCTCGGTGTACGAGGCGCAGGCGCGGCGCTTCGAGTTCCATCCCGGCCCGGTGTTCACCCACGTGCTGCTGGCCGACGAGATCAACCGCGCTCCGCCGCGCACCCAGAGCGCGCTGCTGGAGGCGATGGCCGAACACCAGGTCAGCATCGACGGCCAGACCCGCGCCCTGCCCGATCCGTTCCTGGTCATCGCCACCCAGAACCCGGTCGACCTGTCCGGCACCTACCCGCTGCCGGATTCGCAGCTGGATCGCTTCCTGCTGCGGCTGGCGCTGGGCTATCCCGACGCGGCGGCGGAGCGCGCGCTGCTGGCCGGCAGCGACCGCCGCGACCTGATCGCCAACCTCGCGCCGGTGCTGGACGCGCCGCGCATCCTCGCCCTGCGCCGGGCGGTGCCGCAGGTGCATGCCGCCGAGCCGCTGCTGGACTATGTGCAGGCGCTGATCGCGCGCAGCCGCCAGCAGCCCGGCGTGCGGGTGGGCCTGTCGCCGCGGGCCGGGCTGGCGCTGCTGCGCGCGGCGCGTGCGCATGCGCTGCTGCTGGGCCGCGGCCACGTGGTGCCCGAGGACGTGCAGGCACTGTTCCCGGCGGTGGCCGAACACCGGCTGGTGGCGGATGCCGACACCCCGGCCGCCAGCCTGGCCAAGGCGATCCTGCACGCGGTCGCGGTGGACTGAGGTGATCGCCGCGCTGCGCAGGCGCATGCGGGCGTGGATGCGGCCGCGCACGCCGGAAACGCTGCCGGCGCAGCTCACGCGCCACCGCATCTACGTGCTGCCCACCGCCAGTGGGCTGTTCTTCGGCCTGCTGCTGGGGGCGATGCTGCTGGGCGCACTCAACTTCAACAACAACCCGGCGCTGCTGCTGGCCCTGCTGCTGGCAGGTGCCGCCCAGGCCAGCCTGATCGCCGCGCATATGCAGCTGTCCGGACTGCGGGTGTAAGCGTGGACGGCCGAACCGGTGGCAGCCGGCATGGACCTGCACCTGCGCATCGCGCTGGGCGCCGCCGATGCGCGGGTGCGCCGCGGTCTGCGGGTGGCGGTGGGCGGACACGCCACCCACGTCGCGCTGGATGCCAGCGGCGCCTCCGCCGAACTGCGCCTGCCGACCGCGCACCGCGGGCTGCTGCCGCTGCCGCGGCTGGAACTGTCCAGCGTGCAGCCGCTGGGGCTGGCGCGGGCCTGGGGGTATGTCTGGCCGGCGCAGTCGCTGCTGGTCTATCCGGCCCCGGAAACCCAGGCGCCGCCGCTGCCGATGCCCGCCGACGGGCAGGACCATGCGCAGGCCGCACGCTCGGGCGACGACCCGCATCACCTGCGCGGCTACCGCCACGGGGATCCGCCGCGCACGGTGGCGTGGAAGGCCTCGGCCCGCCACGACAGCCTGCTGGTCCGCGACTACGAACAGCAGCGCGGCGGCGAACTGCTGCTGGACTGGCAGCAGACCGCCGGCCTGCCCTACGAGCAGCGCATCCGCCGGCTGGCGCGCTGGGTCGACGATGCCGAGCGCGACGGCCGCCGCTATGGCCTGCAGCTGCCAGCGCAGCCACCCATCGCCAGCGACCGCGGGCCGCCGCACCGGCACCGCTGCCTACGCGCGCTGGCGCTGCTGCCGCAGGACCCGCCGGCGTCGGAGCCTGCGCATGGCTGAGCCCGCATCGCCGCCGATGACGCCGCGCGCCCGCATGCAGGTGCTGGCGGCCGCTGCCGCCTGCCTGCTGCCGCTGCTGCTGCAGCTGCCGGCCTGGCTGGGGCCGGCCTTCGGCGTCGGCGCGCTGGCGGTGGCCGCGGCCTCCTGGCGTCAGCCGATGCCGGCGCTGCTGCGGCTGCTGCTCAGCGCCTGCGCGCTGCTGGCGGTGGCGGTGGTGGCACCGGGCATCGGCCGCGATACCGCCTGCGCGGTGCTGGCCGCGATGCTGGCGCTCAAGCCCGGCGAAACCTTCAGCCTGCGCGACGGCCGCAGCCTGGTCGGCTTCGGCCTGTTCGCGCCGTTCGCCACTTTCCTGCTCGACCAGGGGCCGGCCAGCCTGGGGCTGGCGCTGGCCGCGGTGCTGCTGGCGCTGCTGGCGCTGCAGCGGCTGGCCGCGGACGAGGGCGAGGTGATGCAGGCGGTCGGACGCGGCGCCGCCGCCTTCGGCGTGCTGCGCCTGTTCGCGCTCGGGCTGCCGCTGGCATTGGCCGCGTTCTGGCTGTTCCCGCGCCTGCCGTCGCCGCTGTGGGGGCTGCCGCATCGCAGCGTCGCCACGCCGGGCCTGTCCGACACGATGACTCCCGGAGCGATGGCCGACCTGCTGCGCGACGACAGCCCGGCCGCACGCGTGCAGTTCTTCGGCGGCGCGCCCGCGCAGGAGCAGATGTACTGGCGCGGGCCGGTGCTGTGGGACTTCGATGGCCGCAGCTGGCGGCAGGCGCGCGACCTGCAGCGCTTCCCCGCTGCGCCGATGCAGCCGGCCGGCGCGGGCTGGGATTACCGCATCGATATCGAACCCACCGAAGACCGCCAGCTGGTCGCGCTCGACCTGCCCACCCGGCTGCCCGACGGCGCCTACGTCAGCCGCGACTACACGCCCTGGGCGGCGACGCCGCAGTACAACGTCTCGCGCTGGCGCATGCGCTCGGCGCCGCCGGCGGCGTTCGAGAGCGAACTCCCGCCGCCGCTGCGCGCCCGCGCGCTGGCGCTGCCGCGAGGCTACAACCCGCGCACCGTGGCGCTGGGCCGGCAGTGGCGGCGCGAAGCCGGCAGCGACGCGCAGGGCCGCAGCGACGCCGCCCTCATCGGCCGCGCGCTGGCGATGATCCGCCGCGACTTCGCCTACACCCTTGAGGTGCCGCTGGCCGGCCGCAACGAGGTCGACGACTTCCTGTTCGACCGCAGGGAAGGCTATTGCGAGCACTTCAGCTCCGCATTCGTGGTGCTGATGCGCGCGGCCGGCATTCCCGCACGGGTGGTGACCGGCTATGCAGGCGCCTATCGCAATCCCATCGGCGATTACTGGCTGGTGCGCAAATCGGACGCGCACGCGTGGGCCGAAGTCTGGCTGCCGGCGCGCGGCTGGGTGCGCGTGGATCCCACCGCCGCGGTCGCGCCCGAGCGCGTCTACGACACCATCGCCGACCGCCCGCCGGGCCGCATCGCCGGGCTCGACGCGCTGGTGCCGTTGTTCAACGCCAGCGACTGGCTGCGCCGCGGCTGGAACGACTTCGTGCTGGGCTTCAACGCGCAGCGCCAGCAGAGCCTGCTCAAGCCGCTGGGGCTGGAGCGGCTGGGCGCGGGTGCGCTGGTCGCGCTGTTCGCCGCCATCGCCGCGCTGGCGCTGGCATGGATGGCCTGGCTGATCGCCCGCGGCGAGCGCCAGCGCGACCCGCTGCTGCGCGCCTGGCATGCGCTGGAGGCGCGCTACCGCAAACTCGGCCGCGGCCGCGCGGCACACGAACCGGCGCTGACCTGGGCCATCCGGGTGGCGGCGGACAGCCCGCGCGCCGGCCAGCACCTGGCCACGCTGGCCGCGCGCTTCAACCTGGCGCGCTATGCACCGGCAGGCAACCGCGCGGAACTGCAGGCGCTGCTGCGCGACCTGCGCGCGCATCGGCCCTGACAACGCCCCGATGGGGCGTTCCGGATCATCGTGCCAGCAGTGGACCGGGCAGCGCCTCGGCCGGCATCGGCCTGCCGAACAGATAGCCCTGGAACTTGTGACAGCCGTGCGCGCGCAGGAACTCGAACTGCGCCTCGGTTTCCACGCCTTCGGCCACCACCAGCAGTCCCAGCGGCGCGGACAGGGCCAGGATCATGCGGATGATCGCCACGTCTTCCACGCCGTCCGGCAGACCGTGCACGAACGACTGGTCGATCTTGAACTGGTCCAGCGGCAGCCGCTTGAGGAAGTTCAGCGAGGAGTAGCCGGTACCGAAGTCGTCGAGCGAGAAACGCACGCCCAGCTCCCGCAGCGCCTGCATCTTGGCGATGCTGTCGTCCAGGTCCTCCTGCAGCAGGCTTTCGGTGATTTCCAGCCGCAGCCGCTGCGGCGACGCGCCGCTGCGCGCAAGCGCGGCTTCGACGTCGCTGACGAATTCCGGCATGCGCAGCTGGCGCGCGCTGACGTTCACCGCAACGGTCCAGTCCGCGCGCAGCGGATCGCCTACCCAGGCGGCGATCTGGGCACAGGCGGTCTCCAGCACCCATTGCCCGATCGGCACGATCAGCGGCGACTGTTCCGCCAGCGGCATGAACAACCCCGGCGAAAGCAGCCCGCGCACCGGGTGCTGCCAGCGCAGCAGCGCCTCCACCCCGACGACGCGTCGGGAGGCGTCGATGATCGGCTGGTAGTGCAGCCGCAGCTGCCCTTCCTCCAGCGCCACGCGCAGGTCGCGCAACAGCGCCGTGCGGTGGTTGACCTCCTCCTGCAGCGCCGGGTCGAAGAAACGCAGCACGTTGCGCCCCTCGTCCTTCGCCTTGTACAGCGCCAGGTCCGCGCGCTTGAACAGTTCTTCCGCATCCAGCGGCAGGTCGCCGCGCAGCATCACGATGCCGAGGCTGGGCGTGCACGCCACCGGCTGCCCCTCCAGCACGTAGACGGGCGCCAGCTTCGAGCGGATCTTCTCGCCAAGGTCGGCGGCATGGGCGGTGGCCTCCTCGAGGGTCGAGCCCAGGTCCTCCAGCAACAGCACGAATTCATCGCCGCCAAGCCTGGCCACGGTATCGCTGCCGCGCACCGCGGCGCGCAGGCGGTCGGCCACCAGCCGCAGCAGCGCGTCGCCCTGCGCATGCCCCAAGGTGTCGTTGACCTCCTTGAAGTGGTCGAGGTC
>JANJSW010000110.1 GCA_024711415.1 Thermomonas sp.
GGCTGCAGCGTCGCCACCCCGACGCTGGCGGTCAGCCGCCCCTTGGGAGAACCCATGTGTGCGATGTCCGCATCGCGCACCCGCTGGCAAACGCGTTCGCCCACCTGCAGCGCCTGCGCATGCTCGGTGGCCGGCAGGAACACGGTGAACTCCTCGCCTCCCGGCCGCGCCAGCACGTCGTCGGCATGCAGCAGGGCGCTGCGCACGGCGCCGGCGAAGCGGCGCAGCGCGCCGTCACCCTCGGCGTGGCCGTAGAGGTCGTTGTAGCGCTTGAAGTGGTCGATATCGAGGGCGAGCACGGACAGCGGCGCGCCGCTGGCACGCGCCTCGCGGAACAGCCGTTCCCCGGCTTCGGCGAACCCGCGGTAGTTGAGGCAACCGGTCATCGCATCGGTGCGGCTGAGGCGATCCAGTTCGGACACCGCTTCGCGCAACGAGGCGGTGCGCGAAGCGATCTCGTGTTCGCGCGCTTCCAGCACCGCCTGCACCTCATCGAAGGCGGCGTTCATGCGCGTACCCAGCTCGCCGATGCCCTCGGCCAGCGGGCGCAGCTCCACCGGGATCGCATCGGTCCGCGCCGGCACCATCCGGCCGCCCACCGCATATCCGCGCAGGCTGCCGAGCAGGTAGCCGATGCTTTTCTCCAGCAGCCGGCGCTGCAGCCACAGCGCCCACGCGACGCCCAGCAGGCTGACCGCCGACAGCGCAGCCAGCAGCAGCAAGCGCGGCAGCAGCGGCGCCAGCAGCTGGCTGTGCGCGGTCACCAGCGCCAGGGTCCAGCCATTGCGCATGACCACCGCCTCGACGTAGGCGACGCCGCCCTCGCGCAGCAGGCCGTCCATCGATACCACCCGGGTCGCTTGGCCCGCCTGGGTGGCGATGCGCCGGATCGCCTGCCCACGCTCGCCCGCCGCGTCCAGCGTCGTCCAGCGCAGCGCCTTGCCGGCATGGATCACGTTGTTGCCGCGATCGAGCAGCAGCAGCTCCAGCTTGCGCCGGGCCAGACTTTCTGCGTTCAGCCGAACGAACGCCTGCACCGGGATATCCGCCTGCAGCGCGCCTGCAAAACGGCCGTCGCGCAGCAGCGGGGCGGACACGCCGACCACGGCTTCGTTGCCGTAGGCAGGGCGGCGGGTGATGCCGGACACGAAGGCGCGGTACTGGCTGCGCGCGGCCACGAACCATTCTTCGCCCGCGGCCACGCCGGCCAGCAGCGGCACCTCGCGGTCGCGCGCATCGCGCACGGCCACCACGTCGCCGCGCGCGTTGACCTGCTGGATGCGCAGCATCGCCGGATAGATGTGCAGCAGGCGCGCCAGCTCCTCGTCCTGCAGGGCAGGATCTTCACCCATCTGGTCGGCCAGCAGGCGCACGCCGGCCAGCTGGCCTTCGAGGAAATCGTCGATCACGCTGGCGCTCAACGTTGCGTTGGCGTCCAGCCGCAACAGCAGCTGGTCGCGGCTGCGCTGCCATTCGCCCAGCAGCAGGCTGGTCGCGAACAGCACCATCGGCAGCAGGGCGGTCAGCACCAGGCCCTTGGTCAGGCGCTTGCGCAGGCTCCAGGCCGCTGGCGGTTGGGAGTCGCTCATCGGCCGATTTCTACCACAGCCGCTGCAGCGGCCTCGTCAGCGGCTTGACCTGGCGCGCGCCATCCAGCGCCGGCAGGCGCTCGCCGCGTTCAGCCGCCGCGCAGCAACGGCGTGCGCGGCCCCAGCGTGATCGGCTCGCGGCCCGGTTCCGGCAGGCCCAGCCCGTAGCGCAGGCTGCGGCCGATGCGATTGGCGTATTCGTGCACCAGTTCGGCCTGCGCCGGCGCCAGCAGTTCGTCCGCGGTTTCGCGCCAGAGCGCCAGCCACTGCACGAAATGAGCCGTGGTGATGGGATGGCCGTGGTGGGCGGCCATCGGATTGCCACGGTAGGTGCCCGCGCGCAGGATCACCGACGTCCAGAACGAGGTCAGCAGGCGCTTGTGCTGCGGCCAGTCGTGGACCGCGGCGTTGAACACCGGGCCCAGCTCGGGATGCACCTGGATGCGGTCGTAGAAGCGGTCCACCAGCGCCTCGATCTGCGCGAAACCGGGGATCGCTTGCTCCGGGGCGGGCGCTGCGGCCGGATGCGGCATGGCGGTTGGGGCTCCAGCTTGGGGCTTGCGATTATCGCGCCGCCTGCTCGCCGCGTCTTGACCTGGGTCATGGCCGCTGCCGCCACGCGCGCACCACACTGGAAGACCCGTGTCGCGTCCATGACCCACGTCGTCACCGAGAACTGCATCAACTGCAAGCACACCGACTGCGTCGAGGTGTGCCCGGTCGACTGCTTCCACGAAGGCCCGAATTTCCTCGTCATCGACCCGGAAAGCTGCATCGACTGCACCCTGTGCGTGGACGAATGCCCGGTCGGCGCGATCTACGCCGAGGACGACGTGCCGGCGGGGCAGGAACCCTTCCTCGCCATCAATGCGGAACTGGCGACGCAATGGCCGGTGCTGGCGGTGAAGAAGCCGGCGCTGCCGGACGCCGACAAGTGGGACGGCATACCGGACAAGCTCAAGCTGCTGATCCGCTCCGCAACCGGCGAGTAGGAAAGAAAAAGCCCCGCACGGGGCGGGGCTTTCCGGCGCAGGCGGTGGCGGCTTACTTGCCGGCCATCACCTTGACCATCTCAAGGCACTTGTTCGAGTAGCCCCATTCGTTGTCGTACCAGCTGACCAGCTTGACGAAGGTGTCGTCCATCGCGATGCCGGCCTCGGCGTCGAAGATGCTGGTGCGGGCGTCGCCGCGGAAGTCGGTGGCGACCACCTTGTCCTCGGTGTAGCCGAGGATGCCCTTCAGCGCACCGGTGCTCTGCGCCTTCATTTCCGCGCAGATCTCGGCGTAGGTGGCGGGCTTCTCCAGCTCCACGGTCAGGTCGACCACCGACACGTCGCTGGTGGGCACGCGAAAGCTCATGCCGGTGAGCTTCTTGTTGAGCTCCGGGATCACCACGCCCACGGCCTTGGCGGCGCCGGTGGACGACGGGATGATGTTTTCGAGGATGCCGCGGCCACCGCGCCAGTCCTTGTTGGACGGGCCATCGACGGTCTTCTGGGTCGCCGTCGCCGCGTGCACGGTGGTCATCAGGCCGCGCTTGATGCCCCACTTGTCGTTCAGCACCTTGGCGATCGGTGCAAGGCAGTTGG
>JANJSW010000279.1 GCA_024711415.1 Thermomonas sp.
ACCTGGCGGGTGGCCAGCGCCAGGGTCAGGCGCGCATCGCGCAGGGCGGCGTCCTCCACCAGCACCGGGCTGGCGTGGTACCAGCCGTGGAAGGCGTTGGCCAGTTCGCGCAGGTACTGCGCGACCAGATGCGGCTCCAGCGTGGCGCCGGCGGCTTCCACCACTTCCGGGAAGCGCGACAGTTCGCGCATCAGTTCTTGTGCCGGCGCATCGTCCAGCACCTGCAGCGATGCCGCGCCGTTGCCGGCATCGTAGACATGGCCCTTCTCGCCGGCCTGGCGCAGCAGGCTGCAGATGCGGGCATGCGCGTACTGCACATAGAACACCGGGTTGTCGTTGGACTGCGAGCGCGCCAGGTCGATGTCGAAGGTCAGCTGCGAATCCGGCTTGCGTGCGACCAGGAACCAGCGGGTGGCGTCGCGGCCGGCCTCGTCGATCAGGTCGCGCAGGGTCAGGTACGAGCCGGCACGCTTGGACAGCTTCACCTCCTCGCCGCCGCGCATCACCGTGACCATCTGGTGCAGCACGTAGTCCGGGTAGCCGGCGGGGATGCCGCAGTCCAGCGCCTGCAGGCCGGCGCGCACGCGCGCCAGCGAGCCGTGGTGGTCGGCGCCCAGCTCGGTGACCGCGCGCTGGTAGCCGCGCTGCCACTTGGAGAGGTGGTAGGCGACGTCGGGCACGAAGTAGGTGTAGGTGCCGTCGGACTTGCGCATCACGCGGTCCTTGTCGTCGCCGAAGTCGGTGGTGCGCAGCCACAGCGCGCCGCCTTCCTCATAGGTGTGGCCGTGCGCGACGAGCTCGCGCACCGTCTCCTCCACCTTGCCGTCGGTGTACAGCGAGGACTCGAGGAAGTAGCGGTCGAACGACACGCCGAAGGCCTGCAGGTCGGCGTTCTGCTCGCGGCGCAGGTAGGCCACCGCGAAGGCGCGGATGGTGTCGAGGTCGTCGGCATCGTTCTTGCCGGTAACGACGTGGCCGTCGACCGCCACGCTGTCGCCGCGCAGGTAGGCGGTGGCAACGTCGGCGATGTAGTCGCCGTTGTAGGCGTCGGCCGGCCATTGCGCGTCGCCCGGCTTGAAGCCCTTGGCGCGCGCCTGCGTGGAGATGGCGAGATTGTTGATCTGCACGCCGGCGTCGTTGTAGTAGAACTCGCGCTTCACGTCCCAGCCGTTGGCGGCCATCACCCGGGCGATGCAGTCGCCGATCACGCCGGCGCGGCCGTGGCCCACGTGCAGCGGGCCGGTCGGGTTGGCGGACACGTATTCCACGCCCACCGTCCTGCCGCCGCCGCTGGCATTGCGGCCGAACGCGCTGCCCGCGGCGTGGATGTCGCGTACCTGCTGCTGCCACGCGGCCGGGGTCAGGTGGAAGTTGATGAAGCCGGGGCCGGCGATCTCGACCTTGGCGATCGCATCGGAAGCCGGCAGCGCATCGACCAGCTGCTGCGCCAGCGCGCGCGGATTGCTGCGCGCGGCCTTGGCCAGCAACATCGCCGCGTTGCTGGAGAAGTCGCCGTGCGCGCGCTCCTTCGGCCGCTCGATCACGAACTCGGGCGAGGCAAGGTCGGCGGGCAGGATGCCTGCGTTGCGCAGGTCGGACAGGCCCTGTTCGATCAGGGCGCGGAGCTGGGTTTTCACGTGCGGGAATGCTGCGGTTGAAGCGACCCGCCATTGTACGCGAGGCCGCCTTCACACCAGCCCGCGCTGCGCCATCGAGGTGGGCGGGCCGTCGCCGATCACGAAGTGGTCCAGCAGCCGCACGTCCACCAGCGCCAGCGCCTGCTTGATGCGCGCGGTGACCGCGCGGTCGGCGGCACTTGGGTCGGGGCTGCCGCTGGGATGGTTGTGGCCGATGATCGCCGCCGCCGCGCCGTGCGCCAGCGCGCGCTGCACGAGGATGCGCGGATGTACCTCGGCGCCGTCGATGCCGCCACGGAACAGTTCCTCGAAACCCAGCGCGCGGTGGCGGGTGTCCAGATACAGCACCGCGAACACCTCGTGTGGCTGGCCGCGCAGGCGCTGGGCGAAATAGCGGCCGGCGCAGGCCGGATCGCCCAGCGCTTCGCCGCGTTCGAGCTGCGCGGCCAGATGGCGATGGCCCAGCTCCAGCGCCGCCGCCAGCAGACAGGCGCGAGCCGGGCCGATGCCGCGCAGGCCGGTCAGTGCCTTGGGGTCGCGGTCCAGCAGCCGGCGCAGGCCGCCCTGGCCGGCCAGCAGGCCGCGCGCGCTGGCCACGGCGTCGCTGCCGGCGATGCCGGAGCCCAAGAACAGCGCCAGCAGTTCGGCGTCGGACAGGCTGCCGGGGCCGCGGGCCAGCAGCTTTTCGCGGGGGCGTTCGGTTTCTGGCCAGTCGCGGATATGCATGCGGCCAGCGTGCGTCCGCGATCATCGCCGGGCAACGGAAGCCGCCCCGGCATCGGGTAAGCTGCGGCTTCTCCAAGTGGTCAGGGAATGGCCCGATGCAGGCTACGTTTTCTCCCGCCGGCGGCGTTCGCGTGCTGCTGTGCGTCTGTGGCGGCATCGCCGCATACAAGGCCGCCGAGCTGGTGCGGCGGCTGCGCGACGCCGGCGCCGAGGTGCAGGTGGCGATGACCGACAGCGCGCAGCGCTTCGTCGGCGCGCAGACCTTCCAGGCGCTCTCGCACAGGCCAGTGCGTACCTCGCTGTGGGACGCGCAGGCCGAGGCGGCGATGGGGCACCTGGAACTGGCCGGCTGGGCGCAGCAGGTGGTGGTGGCGCCGGCCACCGCCAACACGCTGGCGAAGCTGGCGCACGGACTGGCCGATGACCTGGTGTCCACCCTGTGCCTGGCCACCGAGGCGCCGCTGCTGGTCGCGCCGGCGATGAACCACCGGATGTGGCGGCACCCTGCCACCCAATCGAACATCGCCACCCTGCTGGCGCGCGGCGTGCGCATGGTCGGCCCCAACGACGGCCCGCTGGCCGAGGGCGAGTCCGGCCCCGGGCGGATGGCCGAGCCGGCGGAAATCGTGGCCGCGCTGGCGGTGGGCGCGTGAGCGCCGCGCTGGCGGGCGTGCGCCTCGTGGTCAGCGCCGGGCCGACCTTCGAGGACATCGACCCGGTGCGTTTCCTCGGCAATCGCAGCAGCGGCAAGATGGGCTTCGCGATTGCCGCCGCCGCGGCGCAGCGCGGCGCCGAGGTGGTGCTGGTGGCCGGTCCCGTGCAGTTGCCGACACCGCCGGGCGTCGCCCGCGTGGACGTGCGCAGCGCGGCGCAGATGTTCGACGCGGTGATGGCCGCGCTGCCTTGCGACGCCTACATCGGTGCGGCGGCAGTAGCCGATTTCACCCCGCGCGCGATCGCTGCGAGCAAGCTGAAGAAGCAGCCGGGCCAGGACACGCTGGTGCTGGAACTGGTCAAGACCCGCGACGTGCTGGCGGAGGTGGCCGTGCACCCGCAGCGGCCGCGGCTGGTGGTGGGGTTCGCCGCGGAAACCGACGACGTGGCCCGCTACGCGCGCGACAAGCTGGAGCGCAAGCGGCTGGACATGATCTGCGCCAACCGGGTCGGGCTGGCGGGCAGCGGCTTCGAAAGCGACGACAACGCGCTGCTGGTCATCGATGCCGATGGCGAGCGCGCACTCGGGCCCACGCCCAAGGCGGAACTGGCGGCGGTGCTGCTGGATAT
>JANJSW010000280.1 GCA_024711415.1 Thermomonas sp.
ACCATCACGCAGCTGCCCGGCTGCGGCGCGCCGGTGCCGGACAGGAAGATCGCGGACGGATTCGACACCTCGCGCAGGCCGCCGTCCGACATCGCGAACACGCCCAGCTCGTTGACCGCACCGAAGCGGTTCTTGAACGCGCGCAGCACGCGGAAGCGGCTGCCGGAATCGCCCTCGAAATACAGCACGGCGTCGACCATGTGCTCCAGCACGCGCGGACCGGCGATGCCGCCCTCCTTGGTCACGTGGCCGACCAGGAACACGGCGGTGCCGGTTTCCTTGGCATAGCGCACCAGCCGCGCGGCGCTCTCGCGAACCTGCGACACCGACCCGGGCGCGGCGGTCAGGGTGTCCGTCCACAGGGTCTGGATGGAGTCGGCGATCAGCAGGCGCGGTTTTGCCGCAATCGCGTGTTCGAGGATGCGCTCCACGCAGGTTTCGGCCAGCGCCTGCAACCCTTCCAGCGGCAGTCCGAGGCGCTGCGCGCGTCCGGCCACCTGCGCCAGCGACTCCTCGCCGGTGACGTACAGGCCCGGCCAGGTGGGCGCCATCTGCGCCAGCGCCTGCAGCAGCAGGGTGGACTTGCCGATGCCGGGATCGCCGCCCACCAGCACCACCGCGCCCTCGGCCAGCCCGCCGCCCAGCACCCGGTCGAATTCGCCGATGCCGGTCGAGGCGCGCGCGCGCGCGTCCAGCTGCACGTCCGCCAGCGCCATGATCTTCGGCGCGTCCACCTTTCCGGCCCAGCCGCTGCGCCGCGACGCCGGCGATTTGGCCTGCGCCGCGGTTTCCAGCGCGATCTCCGCCAGCGTGTTCCACGCCCCGCAGGCCTCGCACTGGCCCTGCCACTTGGCGTAGTCGGCGCCGCACTCGGCACAGACATAGGCGCTGCGGCGCTTCGCGGCGGACGACGTGGTTGCGGGCTTCGACATCGGGGGCTCGGCAAGCGGGAATGCGTTCACTTTAGCCGGCGCGCGTCGCATCCGGCGCGACGAACGGCGCTCAAGTTTGCCCGCCAACGGGCGCTAACGACTTCGAGCCCCTCCCCCAGCTCCCCCCGCCCATGATCGTCACCGCCTCCAACCTGCAGCTCACCGGCAGCCATGCCTCGCTGGAATACCAGCGCCGCCACGAATCCCTGAGCGCATGGCGCGACGGGCCGAACGGCCGCAGCCAGATCCAGCTGGAATCCACCAGCGAGTCGCTGCGCCTCGAAGCCAGCGCTACCCGCCTGACCTTGAGCCAGGAGGCACTGCGCCCGCCGATGGACCTGCCGCAGGCGCCGCCGGCGGTGGATGCCCCGGACGCCAGCAGCGAGGTGGATGCCAAGGCGGAAGATATCGGCGAACTCAAGGTCACCCTGCTGCGCCTGCTGGTGGAACAGCTCACCGGCCGCAAGGTGGAGGTGGTCGATGCCGGCAAACTGACCGGCAGCGATGCAGCGACGGAACCCCCGGCGGAGCTGGGCGAGGCCGCGTCCAGGCTGGGCACCACGCCACCAGCGGCTGCCGGCAACGGCCGCGCCGGCTGGGGCGCCACCTATTCGCTGGAGGAAGTCCATTACGAAAGCGAGGCCAGCCGCTTCACCGCCCAGGGCATCGTCCACACCGCCGACGGCAAGGAAATCCGGCTGGCACTGGAATTGGACATGAGCCGGGAGTTCGCCAGCCACACCCGCGTGTCGGTGCGCGCCGGCGATGCGCTGAAGGATCCGCTGGTGATCAACTTCAACGGCAGCGCGGCGCAGCTGGCGCAGACCACCTTCAGGTTCGACCTGGATGCCGACGGCGCGGCCGCCGCCATGCGCTTCGTCGCCCCCGGCAGCGGCTTCATCGCCCTCGACCACAACGGCGATGGCCGCATCAACGACGGCCGCGAGCTGTTCGGCGCGCTGAGCGGCAACGGCTTTGCCGACCTCGCCCGGCACGACGACGACGGCAACGGCTGGATCGACCAGAACGATGCGGTGTTCGACCGGCTGCTGGTCTGGACCCGCGACGGCGATGGAAGGGACAGCCTGCAGGGCCTGCTGCAACACGGCGTCGGCGCCCTCTACCTGGGTAACGCGGACACCCCGTTCGCACTCAAGGACGGCGTCAACGCGCTGCAGGGCGCGGTACGGGCCAGCGGCCTGTACCTGCGCGAGGACGGCGGCGCCGGCACCCTGCAGCAGATCGACCTGGTGGTGTAGCCGCGACATTCCGGAACCCCGCAAACAGAAAAGCCGCCCTTCGGGGCGGCTTTTCTGTTGCTGCTGGTGCCGGAGATAGGAATCGAACCTACGACCCCATCATTACGAATGACGTGCTCTACCAACTGAGCTACTCCGGCATGGCCGGCGATTGTAGCGGCTGCCGGGTCAGGGCGCCAGCTGGCGCAGTTCCTTCGGCAGGGCGAACACCATGCTTTCCGGCTCGCCGCGCAGTTCGCGCACGTCGCCGGCGCCCAGCGCGCGCAGGCGCTCCAGCACGCCCTGCACCAGCACTTCCGGGGCCGAGGCGCCGGCGGTCACGCCGATCCGCTTGTGGCTGGCGATCCAGGCCGGGTCGATCTGGCCGGCATTGTCGATCAGCCACGCCGCTGCGCCCTCGCGCTCGGCCAGCTCGCGCAGGCGGTTGGACTTGGAGCTGTTGGGCGAGCCGACCACCAGCACCG
>JANJSW010000326.1 GCA_024711415.1 Thermomonas sp.
CGGCATCAACGCGTTCTGATCCCGCGGAGGCCGGCGATGGAGTTCGGTCCCACCCTCGAAACCGCGCGCCTGCTGCTGCGGGTGCCGCAGGCAGGCGACTTCGAGCGTTTCGCCGAGGTGCTGGGCAACGAGGAGGCCGCGCGCTACATCGGCGGCCACCAGTCGCGTGCCGCCGCCTGGCGGCGCTTCCTGCAGATGCCGGGTGCGTGGGTGGTGCAGGGCTTCGGCATGTTCTCGGTGATCGACAAGGCCAGCGGCCGCTGGCTGGGCCAGACCGGGCCATGGAAGCCGGATGGCTGGCCGGGCAACGAGATCGGCTGGACTTTCCATCCGGACGCCTGGGGCAAGGGGTATGCGACCGAGGCGGCCAGCGCCGCCATCGACTGGGCCTTCGCCAATCTCGGCTGGGACGACGTCATCCATTGCATCGACCCGGCCAATGCCGCGTCGCAGGCGCTGGCGCAGCGGCTGGGGTCGCGCAACCTCGGTCCGGTGAGGCTGCCGGCGCCGTATGAAGATGAGCCGTCCGAAGCCTGGGGCCAGAGCCGCGCGGACTGGGCGGAAAACCGGAAGTGCTTCGCATGATCACCGTCCACGGCTTCTCGCCATCGGGCAACTGCCACAAGGTGAAGCTGCTGCTGGAGCAGCTGGGCCTTTCCTACAACTGGATCGAAACCGACAGCGCGCGCGGCGCGACCCGCACGCCGGAATACCTGGCGAAGAACCCCAACGGCAAGGTGCCGATGGTCGAGCGCGACGACGGCGGCATCCTCGTCGAATCGAACGCGATCCTGTGCTGGCTGGCCGACGGCACGCCGCTGCTGCCGGCCGATCCGTGGCAGAAGGCGCAGGCGCTGTCGTGGATGTTCTTCGAGCAGTACAGCCATGAGCCCTGCATCGCGGTGGCGCGCTTCATCTGCGGCTGGACGCCTACGGATTCGCCGCGTCGCGAAGGCCTGCCCGCACTGCGCGAACGCGGCCACGCGGCGCTGGCGGTGATGGAAAAGCACCTCGTGTCGAACCCGTGGTTCACCGGCGGCGATTACGGCGTCGCCGACATCGCCCTGTATGCGTATACCTGCGTGGCCCCGCACGGCGGCATCGCGCTGGATGCGTACCCGGCCGTGCGCGACTGGCTGGTTCGCGTCGAGGCTACGCCCGGCTTCGTGCCGCTGCCTGCGCCGGACGCCGCGGCGCAGGCGCTGATCGACCAGTCCACCTGACCTTCATTTTCCATCGGCCTTCCCGCGCGGCGGGGAGGGGAGACCTGCATGTTCAACACCGTTCCCAACCCCATCCCGGCCCGCATGAAGGGCCTCAATCGCGCCGAGATCTGCGACGTCAATTTCCAGGACTTCGTGCGCGGCTGGAACGGTCATGCGCAGCCGAAGCCTGCGCCGGACGAGGCCATCCTCGACGGCAGCGCGCTGGACGCCCGCGGTTTCCGCGAGCTGTTCGAGTCGCAGTTGATCAGCCGCCACCTGGACCTGATGGCGCGCGTGCTGCGGGTGCAGAACAAGGTCTTCTACACCATCGGTTCGTCCGGCCACGAGGGCAACGCCATGGTCGCGCGCGCCGCGCGCCACACCGATCCGGCGTTCCTGCATTACCGCAGCGGCGGCTTCATGGCCGAGCGCTTCCGCAAGCTGCCGGGCATGGATCCGATCATGGATTCGGCGCTGAGCTTCGCCGCCAGCGCGGAAGATCCGGCCAGCGGCGGCCGCCACAAGGTCTGGGGCAGCAAGCCGTTGTGTGTGTTGCCGCAGACCTCGACCATCGCCTCGCACCTGCCGAAGGCGCTGGGCACCGCGGTGGCGATCGAAGCCGGCAAGCGGCTCGGCGTGGGCCTGCCGATCCCGGACGATTCCATCGCGATCTGCTCGTTCGGTGACGCGTCCGCCAATCACGCTACCGCGCAGACCGCCTTCAACGCGGCCAGCTGGACCGCCTACCAGAAGCTGCCGGCGCCGGTGCTGTACGTCTGCGAGGACAATGGCATCGGCATCTCGGTGAAGACGCCGACGGGCTGGATCGGCGAGAGCTTCCGCAACCGTCCCGACCTCGACTACTTCTTCGCCGACGGCCTCGACCTGGCCAGCGGCTACGGCGACGTGCTGCGCGCCGTCGAGCACTGCCGCCGCACCCGCCGGCCGACCTTCCTGCACCTGCGCACCCAGCGCATCATGGGCCACGCCGGCACCGACTTCGAGATCGAGTGGCGCAGCATCGAGGAGCTGTGCGCGGTGGAGGCGGGCGATCCGCTGCTGCGCTCGGCCGCGATCGCGCTGGAGTCCGGGACGATGTCGAAGGACGAGATCCTCGCCCTCTACGAGGAGACCCGCAGGAAGTGCTTCGCCGCCGCCGAGGACGCCGACAGCCGCCCGCGCATCGAGACGCTGGAGCACGTGATGCGCCCACTGGCGCCGTACACGCCGGACAAGGTGCAGGCCGAGGCCACCCGCGCGCCGTCGCTTGATGCCCGCGTCAAGGCCTTCGGCAGCGAGGACAAACTGCCCGAGAAGCAGGTGCCGAAGCACCTGGCCATCCAGATCAACCAGGCCCTGCACGACCTGTTCGCCAAGTACCCGGAGACGCTGCTGTTCGGCGAGGACGTGGCCCAGAAGGGCGGCGTCTACACGGTCACCAAGGGCCTGCACAAGGCATTCGGCAACCGTCGCGTGTTCAACACGCTGCTGGATGAAACCATGATCCTGGGCATGGCGCAGGGCTTCGCCAACATGGGCATGCTGCCGATTCCCGAGATCCAGTACCTCGCCTACCTGCACAACGCCATCGACCAGCTGCGCGGCGAAGCCTGCTCGCTGCAGTTCTTCAGTGACGACCAGTTCCGCAACCCGATGGTGGTGCGCATCGCCGGCCTGGGCTACCAGCGTGGCTTCGGCGGGCACTTCCACAACGACAACTCGGTGACCGCGCTGCGCGACATCCCGGGCCTGGTCGTGGGCTGCGCGTCGCGCGGCGACGACGCGGCGATGATGCTGCGCACGCTGGCGGCGCTGGCGAAGGTGGATGGCCGCGTCACCGCCTTCCTCGAGCCCATCGCGCTGTACATGACCAAGGATCTGTACGAGCCGGGCGACGGCCAGTGGCTGACCGAGTACCCGGCCCCCGACCAGGCGCTGGTGCTGGGCGAGGAGCGCGTCTACAACGCGGACGCCACCGACTGCGTGATCTTCAGCTTCGGCAACGGCATGCCGATGAGCCTGCGCGCCGCGCGCGAGATCGAGAAGAAGCACGGCTGGAAGGTGCGCGTGGTCGACCTGCGCTGGCTGGTGCCGCTGAACCACGCGGCCATCGCGAAGCATGCGGGCGAATGCGACCGCATCCTCGTCGTTGATGAGGGCCGCTTCAGCGCCGGCATCGGCGAGGGCGTGATCACCGCGATCACGGAAGGCGGCTTCGGCGGCAAGCCGATCCAGCGCGTGGTCGGCGCCGACACCTACACCCCGCTGGCGGGCGCGGCGTTCCTGGTGATCCCGAAGGACGAGGACATCGTCGCGGCGGCGGCCACGCTGTAGTCAGACCGCGCGGCCCGATGCCGCGCGGTGCGCCACCGGCCGCGTCAGGGCGCGATCTTGCGCTTCAGCGCCCTGGCTACGGGCAGCGGGAGGTTTGGCAGCGAGCGCAGCAGCCAGGGCAGCACGCGGCGCTTGGCGCCACCCAGCGATTCCGGCACCACGGCTTCGATGAGGTGCGGGCCGGAGTGGGCCAGTGCGTACTCCAGCGACTTGCAGAAGCTCTCCGCCGTGTCGGCGCGGGCGGCGTGCACGCCCATGCCCTGCGCCAGCCGGCAGAAGTCCAGCACCGGCCCGTGCAGGTCCAGCTGCGAACGGGCCTTGGGCCCCGGCGCAGCGTCGGCGCCCACGCGTTCCAGTTCGACGTTGAGCACCGAATAGCTGACGTTGTTGAAAACAATCGTGGTGACGTCGAGGCGCTCCCGCGCCATCGTCCACAACGCCTGCAGCGTGTACATCGCGCTGCCGTCGCCGACCAGCGCGAGGACCGGGCGGTCCGGGCAGGCGATGGCCGCGCCCACCGCGTTAGGCAAGCCCTGG
>JANJSW010000327.1 GCA_024711415.1 Thermomonas sp.
GTGCATGGAAGATCGGTCGGGTGCTGCTGCGCTACCGGTTGGACGACCTGCTGGACGACACGCCGGCCGAGCGCTGGCTCAGGCTGATGCGGCCGTTCGTGCCGCGTGCCTCGCGCGAAGTGGCCACCCAGTCGCGCGGCGCGCGGCTGCGGCTGGCGCTGCAGGAACTGGGGCCGATCTTCGTCAAGTTCGGACAGATCCTCTCGACCCGTCGCGACCTGGTGCCGCCGGACATCGCCGAGGAGCTGACCCTGCTGCAGGACCGGGTGGCGCCGTTCGACGGCGTGCAGGCCCGCGCACTGGTGGAAGCGGCGCTGGGTCGCGGCATCACTGATGCCTATGCGGCGTTCGATACCACCCCGCTGGCCTCCGCCAGCATCGCGCAGGTGCATGCAGCCACGCTGCATGACGGGCGCGAGGTGGTGGTCAAGGTGCTGCGCCCGGACATCGCGAGGCTGATCGCCGCCGATATCGCGCTGCTGAAGAACGTGGCGGGCATCGTCGAGCGTACCCATCCGAGCGCCGACAAGATCCGCCCGCGGGAAATCGTCGCCGAGATCGAGAACACGCTGGCCGCCGAACTCGACCTGCAGCGCGAGGCCGGCAACGCCAGCCTGCTGCGGCGCAACTGGCTGGGCTCGCCCGACCTGTACGTGCCGGAGGTGATCTGGAGCCACACCGCCGAGCGCGCGATGACCATGGAGCGCGTGCGCGGCATTCCGTCCGATGACATCGCCGCGCTGGATGCCGCCGGCATCGACCGCAAGGCGCTGGCGGCGAAGGGTGTGCGCGTGTTCTACCAGCAGGTGTTCCGCGACAACTTCTTCCACGCCGATGCCCACGCCGGCAACATCTGGGTGGACTCGGAGCGCAAGGCGGACCCGCGCTTCATCGCGCTGGATTTCGGGATCATGGGGCAGCTCTCCAGCGACGACCAGTACTGGCTCGCCGAGAACTTCATGGCGATCTTCAACCGCGATTACCGGCGCATCGCCGAGTTGCACGTGCAGGCCGGCTGGATGCCGCCGCACATCCGCATCGACGAGCTGGAAGCCGCCGCGCGCGCGGTCTGCGAGCCGTACTTCACCCGCCCGCTCAGCGAGATCTCGCTGGCCGAGGTGCTGGTGAAACTGTTCCGCACCGCGCAGCGCTACGAACTGACCCTGCAGCCGCAGCTGATCCTGCTGCAGAAGACCCTGCTGAACATCGAGGGCGTGGGCCGCCAGCTGGACCCGAAGATCGATATCTGGGCGGTGGCGCGGCCGGTGCTGGAAGACATCCTGGCCGAACGCTACAGCCCGAAGCGGCTGGCCGGCGAGCTGCGCAAGCGGATGCCGGAGCTGGTCACCCGCGCACCGGAAATGCCGCGCCTGCTGCACGCCTGGTTGCAGCAGCAGGTGCAGGGCGGGCACGAGCTGAGCATGCGTTCGACCGACCTGCGCGAGATCGCGCAGACGCTGGCGGCGATGCAGCGGCGGGTGGTGGCTTCGATCCTCGGCGTCGGCCTGCTGATCGTGGCCGCGGTGCTGTATGCGCTGGAGGCCGGCGGGCCGCAGCTGCTGTCGCTGCCGGTGTCCACGTGGATCGCCGGCGTCGGTGGGCTGTGGGCGCTGCTGGCGGCGTGGCCGCGGCGCGGCTGAAGGCGCTTCGACATGGGCGATTGCTGCGGTTGTTCCCCCGACGTGGCGCTGCTTCAGGCGAAGCAGCGGCGCGTGTTGACCATCGTGATGCTGGTCAATCTCGGCAGCTGCGCGATGATGCTGGCGGCCTCGCTGTATAGCGGCTCGTCCTCGCTGCTGTCCGGCACGCTGGACAACCTGGGCGACGCACTGACCTATCTGCTCAGCCTGTTGGCGGTCGGCGCGAGCCTGCGCGCGAAGGCGCGGGTTGCGCTGTTCAAGGGCCTGCTGATCTTCGCCGCGGCGGTCGCGGTGGCGCTGCAGATCGGCTGGCGGCTGCGCCATCCGGGCATGCCGCTGTTCGAGGCGATGGGCGCGGCGGCGCTGGCCAACCTTGCACTCAACGGCCTGTGCCTGTGGCTGCTCACGCCGTACCGGCACGGCGACGTCAACATGGCCTCGGTCTGGGAATGCTCGCGCAACGACATCGCGGAGGGCGTGGCGGTGGTGCTGGCTGCGGTCGCGGTGTGGGCGTTCGGGGCTGGCTGGCCGGACCTGGTCGTGGCGGTAGCCTTGCTGGCGCTGTTCCTGCGCTCGGCCTGGCGCGTGCTGGGCACGGCCTGGATACAGCTGCGCGCGGCGCAGTGAGATTGTGTAACCCGCGCGGCTGCGGCTAGCGTGCCGCACATCATTCCGATTCTCCATGGCGATGGGCGCAGGCCACTCCGATCATTCGCACGAACACGGCCACGACCACGGCCATAGCCACGTGCCCGCGCGGATCCGCCACGAGCGGCCGCTGTGGATCGCCTTCGGGTTGACCCTGCTGTTCCTGCTGGTGGAGGTCGTGGGCGGCCTGCTCAGCAACAGCCTGGCGCTGCTGTCCGACGCCGCGCACATGATGACCGACGTGCTGGCGCTGGGCATCGCCCTGTTCGCGGTGCGCATGAGCCGCCGCCCGCCCGATGCCAAACGCACCTATGGCTATGCACGGATGGAGGCGATCGGTGCGCTGGCCAACGGCGGGCTGCTGTTCGTGGTGGCCGGCTTCATCCTGTGGGAGGCACTGGGTCGCTTCCGCGAGCCGCAGCCGGTGGCATCGAACGCCATGCTGGTGGTGGCCGCGCTCGGCTTGCTGGTCAACCTGGTGTCGATGCGCCTGCTGGCGGCAGGCGCGGGCGAAAGCCTCAACGTCCGTGGCGCCTACATGGAAGTGTGGAGCGACATGCTCGGTTCGCTGGGCGTGATCGCGGGCGCGCTGCTGATCCGCTTCACCGGCTGGACCGTGATCGATCCGGTGATCGCCGTGCTGATCGGCCTGTGGGTGCTGCCGCGCACCTGGCTGCTGCTGCGCGCGGCCGCGCAGGTGCTGATGCAGGGCGTGCCGGCGGGGCTGGACATCGACGAGGTGCGTGACGCCATGCAGGCGCTGCCCGGCGTGGCCACGGTGCACGACCTGCACGTGTGGGCGCTGGGCTCGCGCGAACCGATCCTCACCGCGCACGTGCTGCTGGCGGACGATGCCGCCGATGTCGATGCGCTGCGTGGCGAACTGGCCGGCATGCTGGGCACGCGGTTCGGCATCGACCATGTGACCCTGCAGATGGAAGCACGCCACTGCGGTGGGGGCGAGCATCGCTGACGCCGGCGGAGCTGCCGGCGCCACCGCGGCCAAAGCGTGGCGAAAGTCTTGCGTGGCATGCTTGGGCCAGGAGGGAATGCCATGAAACCGATCCGCTGGACGCTGTGGGGGCTGCTGGCCGGAACCAGCCTGCTGTTCGCGCTGGCCGTGGCCGCATGGCCCTCGGGCTGGGGCTGGTTCGCCTGGCGCGGGCTGGTGGTGCAGTACACCGGCGTGGTGGCGATCGTGGGGATGGCCGCGGCGATGGTGCTGGCGCTGCGCGGACGCTGGCTGGAAACGCGGCTGGACGGCCTGGACAAGATGTACCGCCTGCACAAGTGGCTGGGCATCGGCGTGCTGGTGGCGGCGGTGCTGCATTGGTGGTGGGCGCTGGGCAGCAAGTGGATGGTCGGCTGGGGCTGGCTGGTGCGGCCGCCGCGCGGGCCGCGGGCGGCGCCTGCCGATGCGCTGGAGGCCTGGCTGCGCAGCCAGCGCGGGCTGGCCGAGGAGATCGGCGAGTTCGCCTTCTACGGGCTGCTGGTCCTGCTGGTGGTCGCGCTGTGGCGACGCATTCCCTACCACTGGTTCGCGCGCACCCACCGGCTGGTCCCGCTGGCCTGGCTGGCGCTGGCCTTCCATACCGTGGTGCTGCTGGACGGCGCGTACTGGCGGCAGCCGGTCGGCTGGCTGGTGGCGCTGTCGCTGCTGGCCGGCAGCTGGGCCGCACTGGTGTCGCTGGCCGGGCGGATCGGCGCAGGCCGCAGGCTGCGCGGCAGCGTGCAGGCGATGGAGGTGTTCCCGCCGCCGCTGGACATGCTGAAGGTGGAAATCGGCATGCAGCCGGGCTGGGCCGGGCACAAGGCCGGCCAGTTCGCGTTCGTGTCCTCGCGGCGGCACGAGGGCGCGCACCCCTACACCATCGCCTCCGACTGGCATCCGGAGACCGGCATGATCCGGTTCGTGACCAAGGCGCTGGGCGACCACACCCGCACCCTGCCGCAGGTGCTGCACGTGGGCGATGCGGTCACCGTCGAAGGCCCCTACGGCTGCTTCGATTTCGGCGATGGCAAGCCGCGCCAGGTCTGGATCGCCGGCGGCATCGGCATCACTCCGTTCCTGGCGCGGATGCAGCAGCTGGAGCACGAGCCCGGCCACGCCGAGGTGGACCTGTTCTACGCCACCGACGTGGACGATGGCCCGACCCTGCAGCGGCTGGCCGCGCTGGCGCGTTCGGTGGACGTGCGCCTGCACGTGCGGATCAGTCCGCGCGACGGCTTCCTCGACGGCGCCGCGATCCGTGCAGCGGTGCCGCAATGGCGCGACGCCGGCGTCTGGTTCTGCGGGCCGGCCGGGTTCGGCGAGGCGGTGCGCGCCGACCTGGTCGCCAATGGGCTGGCGCCGCACGCCTTCCATCAGGAACTGTTCCGGATGCGTTGAGGGCGGCAGCGGGTGGCGATACGGCGGGCATGCGCAGGCCGCTTCGCCGCGGCCCCCGCGCTGCCGCGTCACCTGTCGGCGTGGGCGCCGCGCATCAGCGGGCGGTCGGCACCGTGCGCGCACGCACGCGGATGCCGTCCGACACGGCATCGCCCGGGTACTGGATGACCCGTTCGCCCACGCGCAGGCCCTGCGTGATCCAGGCTTCCTCGCCGTTGCGGTCGGCCACCGTGATCCTGCGCAGGCGCGCGCGCCCGCCTTCCACCACGAATACGGCCATCTGCCCGCCGCCGTCCCCGGCCGCGCCCGGCGCCGGGAACACCGCGCTG
>JANJSW010000340.1 GCA_024711415.1 Thermomonas sp.
GCCTTCGGGCAGGTACATGGTCACGCCCAGCGCGCGGCCGCGCGGGATGATGGTGACCTTGTAGACCGGGTCGTGTTCCGGCACCAGCCGGCCGACGATGGCATGGCCGGCCTCGTGGTAGGCGGTCAGGGTCTTCTCCTGCTCGCTCATCGCCATCGAGCGGCGTTCGGCGCCCATCAGGATCTTGTCGCGCGCCTTGTCGAAGTGCTCCATGCGCACTTCCTTGGCGTTCTCGCGCGCCGCGAACAGCGCGGCTTCGTTGCACAGGTTGGCGAGGTCCGCGCCGGAGAAGCCGGGCGTGCCGCGGGCGATGGTCATCGGCACCACGTCGTCGGCCAGCGGCAGCTTGCGCATGTGGACCTTGAGGATCTGCTCGCGGCCCTTCACGTCGGGCAGGCCCACCACCACCTGGCGGTCGAAGCGACCAGGGCGCAGCAGCGCCGGATCGAGCACGTCCGGGCGGTTGGTCGCGGCGATCACGATCACGCCCTCGCCACCCTCGAAGCCGTCCATCTCCACCAGCAACTGGTTGAGGGTCTGCTCGCGCTCGTCGTGGCCGCCGCCGAGGCCGGCACCGCGATGGCGGCCGACCGCGTCGATCTCGTCGATGAAGATGATGCACGGCGCGTGCTTCTTGGCCTGCTCGAACATGTCGCGCACGCGGCTGGCGCCGACGCCGACGAACATCTCGACGAAGTCGGAGCCGGAAATCGAGAAGAAAGGCACCTTGGCCTCGCCGGCGATGGCCTTGGCCAGCAGCGTCTTGCCGGTGCCGGGCGGCCCCACCATCAGCACGCCGCGCGGGATCTTGCCGCCCAGCTTCTGGAAGCGCGACGGGTCGCGCAGGAACTCGACCAGCTCGGCCACGTCCTCCTTGGCCTCGTCGCAACCGGCGACGTCGGCGAAGGTGACCTTGACCTGGTCGTCGGACAGCAGCTTGGCGCGCGAACGGCCGAACGACATCGCGCCCTTGCCGCCGCCACCGCCCTGCATCTGCCGCATCATGAACAGCCAGAAACCGATGATCAGCAGTACCGGCAGGAAGTTCAGCACCAGTGACCAGAACGAGATGCCGGAATCCGGCGGCGCCTGCTTGATCTCGACCTTGTGCTGGATCAGGTCGTTGATCAGGTCCTTGTCGCGCACCGGCGCGGTGGTGGTGCCGGTGCTGCCATCAGCGCGCTCGAAAGTGATGCTGCGCTCGTTGCTGGAGATGTCGACCTTCTTGATGCGGTCGTTTTCCACGTCCTGGACGAACTGCGAATAGACCACGTCCTGGCTGGCGGCCAGCTTCGGCGAAAAGCTCTGGAACACCACCATCAGCACGGCGGCGACCACCACCCAGAGCAGCAGGTTTTTCGCGAGATCGTTCATGTCGGCCCTTGGCAGTCCTTCCGCGTCACGTCGTTGTGGAACATCACTTGATCTGTGCCAGCTTGCCGGTGGCCAGTGCGTATACCTCCGGCGAGCGGTTGCGCGACGCCGCCGGCTTGCGGATCACCACCTTGGCGTAACGCCGCCGCAGTTCCCGCACGTAATCATCGAATCCCGTTCCCTGGAACAGCTTGATCAGGAACGTGCCGCCGGTACGGAGCTGGCCATCGGCGAAGTCCATGGCCAGTTCCGCCAGGTGCATCGCGCGCGGCTGGTCCACCGCCGTCATACCGCTCTTATTGGGGGCCATGTCGGACAAGACAAGGTCGACCTGTTCACCGTTCAGCATTCCAAGCAGGTTCGATAGAACCGCATCTTCCCTGAAATCGCCATGAAGGAACTCCACCCCGGCCAGCGAGGGCATCTCCAGGATGTCGCTGGCGATCACCCGCCCGGGGCGGTTCACGTCCAGCCGGTCCAGCTCCTGACGCACCCACTGCGACCAGCCTCCGGGCGCCGCGCCAAGATCCACGACCACCATCCCAGGCTTGAGCAGGCGGTCGCGCTCGACCAGCTCTTCCAGCTTGTAGGCCGCGCGCGTGCGCATGCCCTCGGCCTGCGCCTTTTTCACGAAGGGGTCTGATAAGTGTTCCTTGAGCCAGCGCTGGCTGGATTTGCTGCGGGTCGCCATGCCTGTCGTCCCCCTCCCGGGACCGGGAGGGTCGTGGGGGAATGGAGCCGCCGCGGGCGGCCCCCATCGTCCGCATGATACCCTGCGCACCCTCCTTTTATTCCGCTGCGTGCCGCATGCCGATTGCCCTGACCAACGCCCAGATCCGCTTCCTGCGCGGCCAGGCGCACGACCTCAAGGCGATGTTGCAGGTAGGCGGCAAGGGCATCACCGATGCGCTGGTGACGGAAGTCGAGCTGGCCCTGGAGCACCACGAGCTGATCAAGGTGAAGGTGGCCGGCGAGGACCGGGAGGCGCGCGACGCCATGATCACCAGCCTGGCCGAACGCGCCGATGCCGCGCTGGTGCAGCGGATCGGCCACACCGCGGTGCTCTACCGCCCCAGCAAGGACAAGCGGCAGATCGTCCTGCTACGCGGCTGACCGCAGCCATCGACCGACGATGCAGCTGAACCTCGAACGCCCGGATTACCAGTACTTCCTGCGCGGTGCCGATGGCATCTCCGCGCTCGTCAACGACATCCAACTGACCGGCAGCTTCGTCCTTGCGCCCAACACGCTGATCGAAGCGTGGGCGGTGCGGGATGCCAAGGCCCTGACAGTGGACCAGC
>JANJSW010000124.1 GCA_024711415.1 Thermomonas sp.
CGCGACCTGGCGGAAACCGCCGTCGGCGTTGTCGTCGGCGACGCCGCGCTCGGTGAGCAGGGTGGCGACGTCCTCGCGGGTCTTCAACGCGGTCACCAGCTTCTGCCGCAGCGCCAGCTGGGCCAGATCGCCGTTGGCCGCCGCCACCTGCTCGGGCAGGGTGTTGGCATAACCTTCCAGGACGGCGGGGTCCAGCCCGCGCGCCTTGCCGACGTCGGCCAGCAGGCGCTTCCACAGGTCGCCCATCCAGAACAGGTCGGCTTCCTTCGATTCGGGCGAGGCGGCGTCGAGGATGTAGGGCTCGGCGGCGGACTTGTATTCGCCGACCTTGAACAGGTGCATGTCCACGCCGAGCTTGTCCTGCAGCGCCTCGCGGTAGTACTGCCGGTACGAGGCCAGCCCGTCCAGCATCACCCCGCCGGGCGACATCGGGTCGAGGAAGATCTCGCTGGCCTGCGCCGCCAGCAGGTACTGGCCCTGGCCGTAGGCGTCGCCATAGGCGATCACCTGCTTGCCGGCGGCGCGGATCGCGCCCAGCTTGGCCGCCACTTCGCGCAGCGAGGCGAAGCCGCTCGGCTGCAGGTCGTCCAGGTACAGCGCCACCCGCTCGATGCGCTTGTCGGTGCGGGCGGCGTCCAGCGCGCGCAGGACGTCGCGCAAGCGCACTTCGCGGCAGTCGCCGCTGTGGGTGGCGCGGGCCAGGTTGCGGCTGAATGGATCGCAGCTGTACTGCTCCACCAGCCGGCCTTCGGGCGCGAACACCAGGGTGGCGCGCGCTTCCAGCGGCGCCAGCTTGCCGCCGCCGAACATCGCCACCAGCACGATCGCCAGCACCAACAGGAACAGCAGGTTGAAGACCAGCCGGCGGCTGAAGTTGACGGCGTCCCACAGGCCGACGGCCAGGCGGACGATGGGGCCGCGGCGGCGCGGTTCGTTCATTGCAGTGCTCCGGGAAATGCGGGCCGCGCAGCGGCGGCCAGTGTGTGAATGCTAGCCGAGCGGCGTGAGGGCCTCATGCGGCATCGGTCACGGTGACCGACGGCGGTGCGGACGACGGGTCTGGCAGCGCTGCGGGCATCGGCAGGCGGGCGCTGCTGCGCAGGAAGCGCCGGCACAGCAGCACCGCCGCCACCAGCAGCCCTGCGGTCAGGCCCAGCCACATCCCGCGCGGCCCCCAGCCCAGCCACAGGCCCAGCCCGGCGCCGACCGGCATGCCGATGCCCCAGTAGGCCAGCGCTGCCATCCACATCGGCACGCGGGTGTCGTTGAGCCCGCGCAGCGCGCCGGCCGACACCACCTGCACGCCGTCCGGCAGCTGGAACAGCGCCGCGTACAGCAGCAGGCTGCCGCCCAGCGCGATCACCGCCGGGTCGGCGCTGTACAGCGCGGCGATGGCGTCGTGGCCGGCCAGCATCAGCAGCGCCGAGCAGACCTGGGTGCACAGCGCCAGCGCCAGTCCGGCGAAGGCGGCGCTGCGCACGCCGTCGCGGTCGCCGCGGCCCAGCGCGTGGCCCACCCGTACGGTGGTGGCCTCGGCGATGCCGAACGGCAGCATGAAGCACAGCGTGGCCACGTTCAGCGCCACCTGGTGCGCGGCCGCCGGCACCTCGCCCAGGCGCCCGATCAGCAGGGCCGTGGCGGCGAACAGCCCGCCCTCCATGGTCACGGTGACGCCGATCGGCAGGCCGTTACGCAGCAGCTCGCGCTGCGCCGGCCAGCGCGGCCATTCGAAGTGCGAGAACAGCTGCAGGTCGGCGAAGCGAGGGCTGCGCCACAGGTACAGCGCGAAGCCCAGCGCCTGCACCCAGAACATCAGCGCGGTGGCGATGCCGATACCGGCCGCACCCAGCTCCGGCAGGCCCAGCAGGCCGTTGGTCAGCACGTAGGCGGTCGGCGCCAGCAGGCACAGCCCGCCGAAGCCCAGCAGCATGGTCGGCAGCGACCAGTGCAGGCCGTCGCTGAGATAGCGCATCGACAGGTACAAAGTGAACGCGGGGATGCCCCAGCGCACCGCGTGCAGGAAGTCGACCACGCCGGGCACGATGTCGGGCGCGATGCCCATCGGCCGCAGCAGCAGCGGCAGCGCCGACAACAGCCCCAGCAGCACGATGCCCAGCCCCAGCGCCAGCCACAGCGCCTGCCGGAACAGCGGGCCGATCGCGGCGCGGCGGCCACCACCGTCCAGTTGCGAGACCGCCGGCGGCAGCGCCATCAGCGTGCCCATCGGCGCCAGCATCGGCAGCCACAGCAGCGCCGAACCCACCGACACGGCGGCCAGCGTGGCGGTGCCGTGGTGGCCGGCGACCATCGCGTCGACGAAGCCGACCAGCCCGTGCGACAGGTGTCCGGCCGCCAGCGGCGCGGCCAGACGGGCGGTGCGGCCCGCGTCGGTACGCAGGCGGGAAAGGAAGGTGGGCATGGTGGGTATCGGAAGACAGGGGCGCACGCTGGCGCCGGCGCCGCGCGGCCTGTCATTCTACCGGGATGAGCCAGCCACCCGTTCGCGATCCCGACCCGCAACCCGCGCCGGAAGAGCGCTGCCGCAACTGCGGCGTGGCCCTGCGCGGCCCCCATTGCCATGCCTGCGGGCAGCCGGTGAAGGGGCTGGTAAGGCCGCTCGGCAACCTGTTCGGCGACGTGCTG
>JANJSW010000068.1 GCA_024711415.1 Thermomonas sp.
GTAGTTGTCGAACCATGAATCGATGATCAGCGCCTGCAGCTTGTCGGTGTCGCGCGGCTGCGGCGGTGGGATGCGCTGGACGATGGCTTCCAGCACGTCGCCGACGTTGAGGCCGGTCTTGGCGCTGATCGCCACGGCGTCGGCAGCGTCGATGCCGATGACGGCCTCGATCTCCTCCTTCACCTTGTCGACGTCGGCGGTCGGCAGGTCGATCTTGTTGAGGACCGGCACCACTTCCAGCCCCTGCTCCACCGCGGTGTAGCAGTTGGCCACCGACTGCGCTTCCACGCCCTGCGCCGCGTCGACCACCAGCAGCGCGCCTTCGCAGGCGGCCAGCGAGCGGCTGACCTCGTAGCTGAAGTCGACGTGGCCGGGGGTGTCGATGAAGTTCAGGAAGTAGGTGTTGCCGTCCTTCGCGGTGTACGGCAGCGAGACCGACTGCGCCTTGATGGTGATGCCGCGTTCGCGCTCGATCGGGTTGGAATCGAGTACCTGCGCTTCCATCTCGCGCGCCTGCAGGCCGCCGCAAAGCTGGATGATGCGGTCGGCGAGGGTCGACTTGCCGTGGTCGACGTGGGCGATGATGGAGAAGTTGCGGATGAACCGCATCGAATCGTGCTGCATGGGGGGCGTCGGCTGAGTGCGGCAACGGCCGCGGGATCGCGGCCTGTGGGAAAGACAGCCGTGCATTATCGCACAGGCCCGGATGCAGCCCTGCCGGCCTGCCGACGCTGGGCCCGGCCGCAATCACGGCCGGGCCCAGGCTCCTTTGCCGGTGTCAGCGCTCGACCGGCGTCACGGTGATGTAACGGGTACCGCCGCCGCGCCGCACCAGCAGCATCACCGCCTTGTCGGCGCCGGCCGCGCGCAACTGGGCGTCGAGGGCTTCGACGCTGCCGACATCGTGCCGGCCCACCGCCAGCACCACGTCGCCGCGCTGCAGGCCGGCCTCGCGCGCGGCCGCGCCGTCGACGCGGGCGATCAGCACGCCTTCCTTCGGCTGCAGGCCCATGCCGCTGCGCTGCTGCGCGGTCAGCGCCTGGCCGATGATCCCCAGCGGGTTGGCCTGCGCGGGCGCGGCAGGCTTCTGGCCGCCGCCCGCTTCGCCGCCGGCCGCCGCAACGCTTTCGTCGAGTGCACCCAAGGTTGCGGTCAGCGTGCGCGGCTTGCCGTCGCGGATGACTTCCAGGGTGACCTTGCTGCCCGGTGCCATCGCGCCGATGATCGGCGGCAGGTCGCTGGATTCGTACACGCGCTGGCCGTTGACGCTGCGGATCACGTCCTGCCGCTGCAGGCCGGCACGTTCCGCGGCGCTGCCCGGCTCGACGGTCGCCACCAGCGCGCCGTTGGCATCGGGCAGTCCCAGCGCGCCGGCGGCATCTCGGTCCATGCCCTGGATCTGCACGCCCAGCTGGCCGCGGGTGACCTTGCCGGTGGCCTTGAGCTGCTGCACCGCGTTCATCGCCACGTCGATGGGAATGGCGAAGCTCACGCCCATGTAACCGCCGGAATTGCTGAAGATCTGCGAGTTGATGCCGACCACCTGCCCACGGGTGTCCAGCAGCGGGCCGCCGGAATTGCCGCGGTTGATCGCCACGTCGGTCTGGATGAAAGGCACGTAGCGCTGGTCGGCACCGGGGTTGGCGCGGCCGACCGCACTGACGATGCCGGCGGTGACCGAGTGGTCGAGCCCGAACGGCGAACCGATCGCCACCACCCATTGGCCGGGCTTGAGCGCGTCGGAATTGCCGATGCGCATCACCGGCAGGCCCTTGGCGTCGATCTTCAGCAGCGCCACGTCCGACTGCGGGTCGCTGCCCACTACCTTGGCGGTGAACTCGCGGCGATCGGACAGCTTGATGCGCACGGTGTCGGCGCCATCGACCACGTGATGGTTGGTGAGCAGGTAGCCGTCGGCCGAGATGATGAAGCCGGTGCCCAACGAGGTGCCGCGCGGGCGCGCGTCGGGCATCCCGGGCATGCCCGGCATCGGCATGCCGGGGCCGAAGAAGCGGCGGAAGAATTCGGGGATCTGCTCGTCGCCTTCACCTTCGTCGTCCGGCATCTGCGGCATCCGCCGCGCCTGCGCCGTAGCCTGCGATTTGCCGCCGATCTCCGCCTGCACGCTGACCACCGCCGGCCCGACCTGATCCACCAGCCGGGTGAAGTCCGGCAGGCCGGCGACCAGTTCAGGCGCTGGCGTGGATGGCTGGGTCGCCAGCGGCGTCTGCGCGTTGGCGGCGTTCTGGCCACTGCAGGCTCCGACGCCCGCCACCGCCAACGCGGTGGTCAACAGCAGGGGACGCAGGGATGCGAGCTTGATCGCGGGCATGACAAGGGATTCCTCTTTGCGTGGATCGGGAAACGGGTGGCGAGGGTGCCGCCGAATCGCGCCGGAGGTCGTCCGGCGTCAGGGCTGTGGCTGGCCCTGCGCTTCGGCGCCCGGCGCGGCCTGCGGCGCCGCGGCCCCGTCGGAAAGCAACTTCGGCGCTGCATCGAAGACCGGCGGAGCGAACGGATTGTCGGCGCGCCGCGGGTGATCGCCGAAGCCCACCGCAAGGCCGCCGCTGCCGGCGTACTGCGGCAGGATCGAACGCGGCCACGGGCGGGTGACGATCTCGGCCTGGGGCAGACCGCGGAATTCCGGGGTGGCGACATCGGGCGTCGCCGGCGTGACCGCGGCGATCTGTGCGTTGGCCTCGACTGCGGTCACGGGGGCCGCGACAGCGGCAGCCGGCCTGCTGCGCCGCGCCGGCTTGACGGACACGGTGGCAGCGGCCGCCACCGATGCGGCAACCAGCATGTCCGACCCGCCGGCCGGGGCCGTGGGCAATTGCGGCGCAGGCTGCGCCGGTGCCGGCTGGCCATGCAGCGGCGCGACCGGAGTCGTCGCGGCCACCTGCACCGGCGCAGCGGGCGACGCATCGCTATCCAGCGCAGGCCGGCCCATCAGCGCCACCACCGCCAGCGCGGCCGCCAGCGCGCCGATGCCGGCGCCGCGTCGCAGCCATGCCGGCCTCGACGTCGCGGCGGCCGGTTCCGCCGTCACCTCGCCGCCATGCAGCGCCGCGGAAACACGCGAGGCGAAATCGGCCGGCAGGTGCCGGGCCGGCGCCATCCCGCGCATCACGTCGCTGGCGATGCGCCAGCGCTCCCAGCTGCCGGCCAGCTCGTCATCATGCTGCAGGCGGCGCAGCAGGAAGCGGGTCTGGTCCTCCGGCAGCGCGCCGTCCATCAGCGCGGACAGCTGTTCGCGGCTGCTGAGCTGGGTGAGGTCGATGCAATGGCGATCGGTATCGGTATTCATGGGCGTCATGAGGCGTGCGAACGCTTCGGGAGTTCATCCTGATCCAGCAGGGGGCGCATGCGGGCGTCGATGGCCTCGCGGGCGCGGAAGATGCGCGAGCGCACCGTGCCGATGGGGCAGCCCATGCGCTCGGCGATCTCCTCGTAACTCATGCCTTCCACTTCGCGGAAGGTGATCGCATCGCGCAGGTCCTGCGGCAGGGCTTCGACCGCGGCCAGCACCGTTTGTTCCAGTTGCTGGCGCATCAGCTCGCGTTCGGGGGTGTCGTTGTCGCGCAGGCGCAGGCCGGATTCGAACTGCTCGGCATCCTCGATCTCGATGTCCTCGCCCGGCGGCCGGCGGCCATGCGATGCGAGATGGTTCTTGGCGGTGTTGACAGCGATCCGGTGCAGCCAGGTGGGGAACTGGGCATCGCCGCGGAACCCGCCGATCGCGCGGTAGGCGCGAATGAAGGTGTCCTGGGCCACGTCCTGCACCTCCGCCCAGTCATGCACGTAGCGGGAGATCACCGCGGCCACGCGATGCTGGTACTTGCGCACCAGCAAGTCGAAGGCTGCGGCATCGCCGCGCTGCACGCGGGCCACCAGGTCCTGATCCAGCGCTTGCGACACCCGATCCTCCGTCATTTGCGCCGTGGCCTCATGGTTGGGCCCGGTCGCCTCCGGGCGTTATGACAGCGATCCGCCGCGGAAGTTCCGCGGCCCTGCCCCGGACTTGCAGGCATTTAGACAAGTATTCAAGTTTTCGCGGGCTACGATAGCTGCTTCCCTGCTGACACACGGATGGCACGCCCATGGCCGACACCTCCGCCAACGGTTTCGACGGACTCCGCCTTCGCCACTGGAAGCCGCAGCGCCGCGACGACGGCGTGCTGGTGCTGTGGTTCGACCGCGCCGACGCACCGGTCAACGCATTCTCGCAGGATGCGCTGATCGAGCTGGGCGATGCGCTGGAACGCATCGCCATCGAACCGCCCAAGGCGCTGGTGATCGCCTCCGGCAAGGGGAGCGGCTTCATCGCCGGCGCCGACCTCAAGGAGTTCCAGGAGTTCGACCGCCGCGGTACCGTCAACGACGCCATCCGCCGCGGGCAGGACGTGTTCCAGACCCTGGCCACCCTGCCTTGTCCCACCGTCGCCGCCATCCACGGCTTCTGCATGGGCGGCGGCACCGAGATCTCGCTGGCCTGCCGCTACCGCGTGGCCAGCAGCGACGCCTCCACCCGCATCGGCCTGCCGGAAGTGCAGCTGGGCATCTTCCCCGGCTGGGGCGGCAGCGCCCGCCTGCCGCGGCTGGTCGGCGCGCCGGCGGCGATGGACATGATGCTGACCGGACGCGCGCTGTCGGCCAAGGCGGCGCGCGGGATCGGACTGGTGGACAAGGTGGTGGAACCGGCGCAGCTGATCGACGCCGCCGCCACGCTGGCGCTGAGGGGCACGGTGCGCCCGTTCAAGCAGCGCGCGCTGGGCTGGCTGACCAACACCCTTCCCGCGCGCAAGCTGCTGGCGCCGCAGATGGCCAAGCAGGTCGCGCGCAAGGCACCGAAGGCCTTCTATCCCGCGCCCTACGCGCTGATCTCCACCTGGGAGCGCAGCGGCGGCGCCGGCATCCGCGGCCGCCTCGACGCCGAGCGCCGCGCGGTGGTGAAGCTCGCCGGCAGCAACACGGCGCGCAACCTGATCCGCATCTTCTTCCTCACCGAACGGCTGAAGGCGCTGGGCAAGGGCGAACCCGGCATCGCCCGCGTGCACGTGGTCGGCGCCGGCGTGATGGGCGGCGACATCGCCGCGTTCGCCGCCTACAAGGGCTTCGAGGTGACGCTGCAGGACCGCGAGCAGCGCTTCATCGACGGCGCCCTGCAGCGCGCGCAGGCCCTGTTCGAGAAGAAGGTCAAGGACGAGAGCAAGCGCCCTGCGGTGGCGGCGCGGCTGAAGTCCGACCTCGACGGCGCGGGCGTGCCCGAGGCCGACCTCGTCATCGAAGCCATCATCGAAAACCCCGACGCGAAGCGCGACCTGTACCAGTCGGTGGAACCGCGCATGAAGCCGGACGCGCTGCTGACCACCAACACCTCGTCGATCCCGCTGGACGAACTGCGCCCGCACATCGCGCGCCCGGCGCAGTTCGCCGGCCTGCACTACTTCAACCCGGTGGCGCAGATGCCGCTGGTGGAAATCATCCGCCATGACGGCATGGCCGCCGAGACCGAGCGCCGCCTGGCCGCGTTCTGCAAGGCGCTGGGCAAGTTCCCGGTGCCGGTGGCGGGCACGCCGGGCTTCCTGGTCAACCGCGTGCTGTTCCCGTACATGCTGGAGGCCGCGACCGCCTACGCCGAGGGCATCCCCGGCCCGGCCATCGACAAGGCGGCGACGCGCTTCGGCATGCCGATGGGGCCGATCGAGCTGCTCGACACCGTGGGCCTGGACGTGGCCGCGAGCGTCGGCCGCGAACTGGCGCCCTTCCTCGGCCTGGACGTGCCGGCGGCGCTGGCAACGGTCGAAGCAGGCAAGCGCGGCAAGAAGGACGGCCAGGGCCTCTACAAATGGGAGAACGGCAAGGCGGCGAAGCCCGAACTGCCGGCCGGGTTCGTGGCGCCCGACGACCTGGAGGATCGCCTGATCCTGCCGCTGCTCAACGAAGCCGTGGCTTGCCTGCACGACGGCGTGGTCAGCGATGCCGACCTGCTCGATGCCGGGGTGATCTTCGGCACCGGCTTCGCGCCGTTCCGCGGCGGCCCGATCCAGCACATCCGCGCCGTCGGCGCCGACGCGCTGCTGGCGCGGCTGCAGGCGCTGCAGGCCAAGTACGGCAACCGCTTCGCGCCGCGCGCCGGCTGGGACCACCCGGTCCTGCGCGAACCCGTCGCCTGATCATCCCCGCGGGCATCGGCGCCGGCGCTCAGCGCGCCGGCTTTCTTGCCAGCGCCCGGAACTCCGGGCCCGCCGCGCGCAGGTTCTCGCGCAGGTAGTCCCGCAGCCGCGGACCCGCGGGCTCCGGCACCGGCCCGCCGAGGTGGCGCTGCAGCATGGTCTCCATCGCGAACAGGTAGGCCTCGCGCGGGATCGGCGCGGCCGGCGAATGGCCGCCGCCCGGCTCCACCAGCAGGGTGACGGGACTGCCCTGCGCTTTCAGCGCCGCGACGTAATGCGTCACTTCGCGGATCGCCACGGTGCGGTCGGCGCCACCGGCCATGATCAGCAATGGCCGCTGCATCATCAAAGCGTTCGCCTGCGGCGACTGCGCGTGCAGGCGCGCGTAGGTCGCGGGATCGGTGGCGTCCAGCGACAATGCCGCCAGCGTGTGCTTGAGCGAGCGATCCGGCAGGTCGCCCTGCTCGCCGGCCGCGACCAGCCAGCGCATGCCCCAGCCCAGGTCTGCCGGCGGCGCGCCGGACACGCCGACCTTGAACAGCTCCGGCTGGAAGGTCAGGCCGATCAGCGTCGAATAGCCACCGAAGGAATGGCCGACGATGCCGACGCGATCCTTGTCGCCGATGCCCTGCGCCAGCAGCCAGCGCACGCCTTCGACGATGTCGCGTTGCACCCGGCCGTTGCCGTAGTCGCCGTTCGACGCGAACGTGTAGGCGCGGCCATGACCGGTGGAGCCGCGGAAGTTCGACTGGAACACCACGTAGCCGCGGTTGGCGAGGAACTGCGCCACGCCATCGAAGCCCGGGCGGAAATGGTTGATCGGCCCGCCGTGCACGTGCGCGATCAGCGGCGCGCGCGCGGGATCGACACCCGGCGGCAGCAGCAGGAAGCCATGCACGCGCAGCCCGTCCGAGGCGAGGTAGGACACCGCGAGCTTGCGCGCCAGTTGCGACTCCTGCGGCGAATGCGCGGTGATCGCGGCCTCGTCGAGGATGCGCCGATCCTTGCCGCTGCGTGGGTCGAACAGGTGCCAGCGCGGATCGCGCAGGGTCGACGCGCGTTCGGACACCAGCCATGGCGAGGATGCGGCGCTGCCGGCCTGCACGGCGATGTCGCGCCCCGAGAAGCGCCGTTCGATGGCGGCCACGATCGGCGCGGCAGCACCGATGCCGTAGGTGGCGGCCACGGTGCTGCGATAGCTCGCCGCCAGCGGCTGCGCCGTGCGCGGATCCAGCACGACTTCGTCGAGGTCGGCCTCGTGGCGCGGGTCTTCGTGCAGCGTCTGCAGCGTGTCGCCGGGCGTCAGCCGCAGCACGCGACGGAAGTTGTTGGCGGGCACTTCGCTACCCGGGTTGCCCTCCAGCAGCAGGCTGCCATCGGGCATCGCGGCGAGCAGGTTCAGCCGCTCCATCGGCGCGAGACGCAACACTTCGCGCAGCGAACCATCCGGCAGCACGCGATGCAGCGCATCGTGGTCGCCCTCGAAACGCGCCAGCGCGACGATCCGGCCGCGCGCATCCAGCGCGACATCGTGGATCCAGCGCGGATCCTCGCGCAGCACGCCGCGCTTGCCACGCACGTCCATGCGCACGATCCGCCAACGTTCGCTCTTGCCCGCCGACACGCGTTCACGCAGCAATACCGCGGCCGGCTGCGAGGGGTCGATCTTCATCGCCCGCCGCCGCTCCGCGCCGCCCATCGGCACGCGCACGCCGGCACGGCCGTCCACCGACACGCAGGACAACGACTTCGGCGCGCGCAGGAACAGCCAGCGCCCGTCGTGCGACCAGAACAACTGTTCGGCCTCGGTGCGCGCGACCAGCACCCGCGGCTTGCCGCCCGCGGTGGGCAACAGGAACAGGCTGCGCGATTCGCCCTGCTCACGCAGGTAGGCCACGTAATCGCCGGTCGGCGACAGCCGCACCGCGGCCAGGCCGCGGCCTTCGAGGAAAGCGGTGCGCGGCAGCTGCGGTGCGCGCGGCAGCGCGCGCTGCGCGGCGATGGCGCTGCGGATTTCGACGGTGGCGTCGGCCGCCGGCACTTGCCCCGGCGCGAACAGCAGCGCGAGCAAGGCCAGCGTCCCGCACAGCTCACGGAACTTCGTCATCTCGATCTTCTCCGTAAGTCCGTGCGTTCAGGCGGCCGCGGCCTGCAGGTCCGGCAGCGATGCCGGCAGCGTTTCGCGCTTCGGCACCATCAGCCACAGCGCGACCAGCGCAGGCAGGCCTACCACGCCGCACATCGCAACCCATAGCCAACGGTTGCGTGGCGCAAGCTGCAGGCGTGCGCTCAGCCAGATCGCGCCGAGCACGGACGCCACGCAGCAGGCCAGCGCCAGCCAAAGCATCCCGGGCGGCATCGGCTGCGGCGGTGCGCGCAGCGGGTCCGGCGCGGCGTACAGGTCCTGCGCGCCCAGGCACAACGTGCGCAGCACCGGCGACAGCCACCAGATGCGCGCGGTGTAGGCGGTCGGCAGGTCCTGGCCGATGTCGCGGCGCGCCACGACGCGCACGCGGCCGTTGCCGTCGACGCGCAGCACCTGCTGGAACGGATGCTGCAGCTCGCTCGACCACACGCCCCAGGTGTAGGTGAACGACACCAGGTAGCCATCGAGCAGTTCGACCACGTCCATCCGGCCGAGGTTGCCCACCTTGCCCGGCATCGGCACCCGCATCAGCGGCTGCAGCAGGTCCAGCCCGTTCATCGCCTCGCGGCCGGGATAGAAATAGGCGGCGCGGTCGCTGAGCGCCAGCAGGTTGTCGCCGGCCGGCTGCGGCGGGCTGGCCATCACTTCGCCCCGTGGCAGGCGGATGCGTTCGTGGATGCGTCCCTGGCCGTCGTCGTACTGGTAGGCGGCGTGGGCGTTGTACAGGTAGTTGGCGGCGAACGGCATGGTCGGCGCCGGGAATTGCCCGGCAGCAGCGCCCGCCTGCCCCTCACCTACCCCGAGCTCGCCGCGCGCGCGCTTGTCCAGCGTCCCGTAGCCGACGAAGCGCATGCTGTCGTGCTTGAACACCCAGGTGATGTTGCGCTCGCCGTCGGTGAATTCCATCGGCTGCAGGTTGGTCATCTCGCCGCGGCGCGGCAGGTTGCGCAGCGGGTAGTGCGTGTAGACGTCGGACAGCGCGATCTGCTCGCGCCACAGCGCCGCCTCCGGGTCGCGGCTGCGCTCGATGCCCATCAGCAGGATGTCCTTGCCTTCCGCGCGATCGGCCTCGATGTAACCGCCGTGCGGCGGCGTGGCCATGTTGAGCGGATGGGTGCCGGAGGCCGTCCAGAACAGCTCGACCCCGTAGCCCAGCATCCACAGCAGGAAATACGCGCCGAGCTGCACCGGCAGCGCGGTTGCCGCGGCGGCGGCGAAGCTGCGCGGTGCGGCCACCGGATCGGGCCGGAACACGATGGCGACCAGCCCCGCCAGCACCGCCAGCAAGGTGGCCTGCAATGCCAGCATCGCCACGCCCGAGGCCTGCGCGAACATCAGCAGCATCGGCAGCACCAGTACCGCGAACGAATGCCGGCGGTTGCCGATCATCGCGTAGGCACCCGCCGCGTAACCGATCAGGGCGACCAGCCAGCCGGCGATCGGCATCATCCAGTGGCGCATGTCCACCACGCGCGCGGTCATCGTGTCCTGGTAGAGCGCGATCAGCGCGATCGGCAATGCCGCGGCGACCAACAGCAGCGCCGCGCCCGCGCCACCCAGCGCGCCGGCGATCTGCAGGCGGTGCATCGGCCGGTGCAGCAGGCTGAGCCATTGGTTCGGCTTGCGGTAGGTACCCATCTGGTACAGCCCGAGCAGGGTACCGGCCACCGCGTAGGTCACGGCGAAGGCCTGGTAGACCAGCAGCGGTTGCTGGGCAAGGTCGACGATGCGGGTCAGGAACCCCAGGACGCCGGCGTGCACTGCCGCGGCCGCGATGACCCAGGGGCGGAAACGCAGCAGTTCGCTCTTGAAGAGATCTTTCATGTCGGTGTCCTCAGGGCACGGTGCGGCTCAGGCCGCGACCGGCGCCGCATGGTTCTTGGCAAGGAAGGCATTGACCGCGCGATCCAGGCTGACCGGCATCGACTGCACGTTGCGGGCGCCGGCCTCGCGCAGGAAGCGCTCGAAGCCGGCGTCCTGGTCCAGCACCAGGTAGTGGTGCAGGCCGTCGAGGCGCTGGGCTTCCAGCAGGCCGGGCACGGTGCGCGGATCGGGGCCCTTGAACGGCACGTCGGCCACCCAGTGGCTCACGCGCGCGGTGAAATCCTCCGGCGCCGACATGTGCCGCAGCTGCCCGCGCTCGAGGATGATGAGGTTGTCGGCAACCCGCTCGATCTCCTCCATCTGGTGCGAGCAATAGATCACCGTGCAGTCGTCGGCGGCGTTGCTGTACAGCAGCGACTCCAGGAAGGCGCGCTTGGCGACCACGTCCAGGCCCAGCGTCGGTTCGTCCAGCACCAGCAATTCCGGCCCTTGCGCCAATGCCAGCGCGAGGTTGAAACCGGCCCGCTCGCCGCGCGAGAGCTGGCCGACCTTCTGCTCCGGCAGCACGTGGTAGTGGCCGATCACGCCGTCGAACGCCTGCTGGTTCCAGCGCCCGTACTGGTGGCGCTGCATCGCCACCACCTGCGACACCCGCATCCAGTTCGGCAGGGTGTGTTCCTCGTTGACGAAGCCGATCCGCGCACGGTCCTGCGGCGTCAGCTGCTGGCTGTCCTTGCCGAGGATGCGCGCCTCGCCCGCGCTGGGCGGCATGAAGCCCAGCAGGATGCGGAACAACGTGGACTTGCCGGCGCCGTTGGCACCGACGATGGCGTGGACCCGGCCGCGGGGAATCGCGAGATCAAGCCGGTCCAGCGCCAGCTTGCGGCCATAGCGCTTGGTCAGCGCGCGGGTTTCGATGATGGAGTCGTTGGGCATGTAGGCGTATCCGGATGGGCCGGCCGATCCGCGGATCGCTGTCTCCCTGCGCTGGGCGCAGACGGACGGCCCCACGGCGGCGATGGCGGAGTCAGGCGGTCTTGCGGGGCACCAGCAGGTCGAAGGCGTCGGCGATCCGCGCCTGCACCTCGTCGGCTGCAAAGCCCAGCGGAATCACGTCGTTGACAAAGCGGCCGACGGCGTCGTCCAGGCGGCGGTCCCGCTCGACGTCGGACAATCGCTGGCGGGGTGCGGCAACGAACAGGCCCGTGCCTTGGCGCGATTCCAGCCAACCCTCGGTGGTCAGCTCGGCATAGGCCTTGGCGACGGTATTCGGATTGATCATCAGCTGCTGGGCAAGCCCGCGGACGCTGGGCAGCTGGTTGCCCTGCGTGAGTTCGCCGGTGGCGATCTTCATGCGCACGGCATCGACGATCTGGCGGCCGATCGGCCGCGGATCGCCGGTGGCGACCTGGATCATCAGGGGGCTGGTTCGGGCCATCGGCGCGCCGTCCTATCTGTACTATTAGAAATAGTACAGCTCGAACAACCAACCGACGTCAACCCGCCTGCGACGAAACGCCACGGGTGGCGACGAAACCGCAGCGGATGGGCGCCAACGTCGTCATTCCGGGCGGCCCGCACCCACGGTGCGACTCCCCCAGGCCAGGCAGTCCGGTTTTCGATCTGGGTTCTTCAGCGCGGCGCGGCGACCGCACCGGTCACCGCCGGCCGCAGCCGCGGTTACATCGTCTGGGTCGGCTGGTCCGCGTTGAGGGTGCCGGCCAGGGTGGTTTCGATCTTGCCGCGCACCGCCTCGCCCTCGGCGGTATCCGCGAACTGCACGCCGATGCCGGCGGCGCGGTTGCCCTGCGCGCCGGTGGGCGTCACCCACACCACCTTGCCGGCAACCGGCAGGCGTTCGGAGGAATCCGGCAGGGTCAGCAGCAGGAACACTTCGTCGCCGATGAAGTAGCGGCGTGCGGTGGGCACGAAGATGCCGCCCTGGCGGATGAAGGGCATGTAGGCGTTGTACAGCGCCGCCTTGTCCTTGATCGCCAGCGACAGGATGCCCTGCCTCGCCCCACCGGTCGGATTGCTCATTCCCCGTTCCCTGTCAGTTGCCTGTCCCAAGCCTCAGCGCCATGCCAGCAGCGCTTCCGCCACCGCCAGATCCGCGCGCACCGTGGTGTGCAGCAGCTCGCGGGCGCGGTTGGCCGCGTCGAAGCGCGCGGCCAGCGTGCGGGTTGCGGCCGGATCGGTCAAGCCCGCCGCCTCGCGCAGCGCGAACTCGGCCAGATGACCCAAACGTTCCGCGGCGCGCCCATCGGCCACCCAGCGCTGGGCGACCTCGCTCGCCTCGGCCTGCCCGCGCAGCAGCGCCTGCGCGTCCTTGACCGCGTCACGGCGCAGCGCCAGGCCATCCCCCGATGCCCACGCATCGGCCAGCCCTGGGTGCCCGCGCGCGGCATCCAGCGCCTCGCAGGCCAGGGCTTCCGCGTGGCCACGCTGGCGCAGCCACAGCAGGGCCTCGTCGCGCGGCGGCAAGCGCAGCTCCAACCGCTGGCAGCGGCTGCGGATGGTGGCGGGCAGCCGCGCCGGGTTGGATGCCAGCAGCCACAGGTAGCGCCCCGGCTGCGGCTCCTCCAGCGTCTTCAGCAGCGCGTTGAAGGCACTCCAGTTGATCGCGTCGCAGGGATCGACGATCACCACCTGTGCGCCGCCCAGCTGCGCGGTCATGCCCATCTTCTCCGACAGCGCGCGGATCTGCTCGATCACGATCTCGCCGCGCGGCTTGCCGGTCTTCTGGTTGATCTCGTAACCGAGGAAGCGCAGGTCGGGATGCGCGCTGTGCCCCCACGGGTGCGCCGGCGTGCCGTCCGGGCGCACCTCAAGTGCTTCCATCTGCGCGCGCGAGGCGAACAACGTGCAGCTCCTGCATCCGCCGCAGGCCTCGCCATCGGGGTGCGGCGACAGGCACAGCACGCGCCGGGCCAGGTGTTCGGCGAGCAGGCGCTTGCCGATCAGCGCCGGCCCGGTGATCAGCGTTGCGTGGCCGAAGTGCCCGGCTTCGATGGCGGCGGCCGCCTGCGTGTAGGCGCGCTGCTGCCAGGGCGAGAGCGGTGGCAGGTTCATGCCAGCGCCTTGCGGTAGTCGGCCAGCACCGCCAGCGCGGCGGCGGCGACGGTGGCGGCGTCCGGACTGGCATCGAGCACGCGGATGCGCTGCGGATGCGCCATCGCACGCGCCAGGAAACCTTCGCGCACGCGCTCGAAGAAGTCGTCGCGCTCGCGCTCGATGCGGTCCGGCGAAGCGCCGCCCAGCAGGTCGCGCCCGCGGGTGCGTTCGCGCGCATGCGCCACGCCCAGGTCCAGCAGCAGGGTCAGGCCGGGCTCGATGCCGACCGCGCGCCGCTCGAGTTCGGCGATGAAACCTTCATCCATGCCGCGCGCCGCGCCCTGGTAGGCGTAGCTGGAATCGGTGAAGCGGTCGGAAATCACCCACGCGCCGCGCGCCAGCGCCGGCAGCACCACCCGCTGCACGTGCTGCGCGCGCGCGGCGAACATCAGCAGCAGTTCGGCATGCGGATGCACCGGCTCGTCGCCGGCGTCCAGCAGCAGGCCGCGGATGCGCTCGGCCAGCGGGGTGCCGCCTGGCTCGCGGGTGCAGACCACTTCGCAGCCATCGGCCAGCAGGGCGTCGCGCAGCGCCGACAGGACGGTGCTCTTGCCCGCACCCTCGCCGCCTTCGATAGTCAGCAGGCGCGGCTTCGATTGCAGCATCGTCACTTCGGCGTGGCTCCTTCACGCTCGGCCTGGCGCTGCGCGCGGTAGCGCTGCACGTAGCCGCGCACCGCGCTGTTGTGTGCATCCAGCGAGGCGCTGAACACGTGCCGCCCGCTACCGTCGCCCACCGCGACGAAATACAGCGCATCGCCCGGCGCCGGATGCGTGGCCGCCTGCAGCGCCGCCTTGCCGGGCATGGCGATGGGCGTCGGCGGCAGGCCGTCGCGGGTATAGGTGTTGTAGGGCGTATCGGTGGTCAGGTCGCTGCGGCGGATGTTGCCGGTGTAGCTGGAGCCCATGCCGTAGATCACGGTGGGATCGGTCTGCAGGCGCATGCCGGTCTTGAGCCGGCGCACGAACACGCCGGCGATGGCCGGCCGCTCCTCGGCGATCCCGGTTTCCTTCTCGACGATCGAGGCCAGCGTCAGCGCTTGGTCGCGGTTGTCCAGCGGCAGGTCCGGTACCCGCGATTTCCACGCCGCATCCAGCGCCTTGTCCATGCCGGCGTAGGCGCGCTTGAGGATGTCGAGGTCGGAATCGCCGCGTACCCAGGCATAGGTCTCCGGCAGGAAGCGGCCCTCCGGGTGCTGGCCGGCATGGCCCAGCGCCGCCATCAACGCGGCGTCATCCATCTGCGTGGTCTTCTGCT
>JANJSW010000098.1 GCA_024711415.1 Thermomonas sp.
TCATCCCGATGCTGGACCTGCTCTCCAATTCGCGGCTGGCGCTGGACCAGCAGGAGATCCTCAAGACCGCCACCGCCTCGGCGCAGCAACTGTTGCGGATCGTCGACGACATCCTCGACTACTCGAAGCTGGAAGCCGACCGCCTGGAGCTGGAAACCACCGGCTTCAACCTGCGCGAGCTGCTGCACAGCGTCATCACCCTGATGGAGCGCCCGGCCGAGGCCAAGAGCCTGCACCTGACGCTGTTCATCGATCCCTCGGTACGGTTGCCGGTGCGCGGCGACCCGGTGCGGCTGCGGCAGATCCTCAGCAACCTGATCAGCAATGCGATCAAGTTCACCGAGCGCGGCAGCGTCACCGTCAACGTGCGCCGCACCGGCGAAACCCCCGCCCAGCACCAGCTGCGCTTCGAGGTGCAGGACACCGGCATCGGCATCGATGCGGCCACCCGCGAGCGCCTGTTCCAGCCGTTCAGCCAGGCCGACGCCTCGACCACCCGCATCTACGGCGGCACCGGCCTCGGGCTGGTGATCTCGCAGCGGATCGTGGCGCTGATGGGCGGCAAGATCGGGGTGGAATCGCAGCCGGGCATGGGCTCGACCTTCTGGTTCGAAATCCCGCTGCTGAAGGTGGCCGGCGACATGCCCACCCAGCAGGAAGACCTGCACGGCGGGCGGGTGCTGCTGATCACCACCGACCAGCGGCTGCGCATGCGCCTGACCATGCTGCTGCCCAACTGGGGCCTGCGCGTGACCACGGTGGAAAACACCCACGATGCGCTGGAGCGCCTGCGCCAGGCGCGCGCCCAGGGCGAGCCGTGGTCCTACTCGGTGGTACTGGCCGACCTGTCCAGCATCCGCAGCACCGCGCTGTCGCTGGCGCGCAACATGGAGCGCCGCTCGCAGTTCGGCGATGCCCGCCTGGTCTATCTGCGCGGCGACGAAGTCACCTCGCTCGACCTGCCGATGTCGGCCACGATCATCCCGCGCAACGTCGAAGACGTGGACCTGCGCGCGGCGCTGTCGGCATCGGGAGTGTCGTGGTCGCACCACGACCCGCACCCGGAACCGGCGCCGCGCGCGCCGCGCACCATGCCGGAGCGCAAGACCCGGGTCCTGCTGGTGGAGGACAACCCGGTCAACCTGATGGTGGCGCAGCGGCTGCTGCAGGTGCTGGGGGTGGACTGCGAAGCCGCCGGCAACGGCCAGGCGGCGCTGGAAAAGCTCGACGACGGCGACTACGACCTGGTGCTGATGGACTGCCAGATGCCGGTGCTGGACGGCTATGCCGCCACCCGCCGCTGGCGCGAGATCGAACAGGAGCGCAGCCTCGAGCGGCGCCTGCCGATCGTGGCGATGACCGCCAACGCCATGGCCGGCGACCGCCAGAAGTGCCTGGACGCCGGCATGGACGATTACCTGGCCAAGCCGGTCACCCGCGCCGAACTGGAGCAGTGCGTGACGCGCTGGAAGAGCTCCAACCTGGCGGTGCCGGACAGCCTGCCGCCGGCCGCGCAGATGGCCGAGCGTTCGCCGCCGGTGCTGGACAGCGGGGTGCTGGGCGAACTGCGCGAAGTGCTGGGGCCGGAAGTGGACCGCATCGTCACCGTCTATCTGGAGGACGCGCCGCGCCTGATCGCCCAGCTGGAGCGCGCGGTCGCCAGCAACGATCCGATCGCGCTGCGGGTGGCCGCGCACACGCTGAAGTCCTCCAGCGCGAATGTCGGCGCCACCACCCTGTCCGAGGCCGCGCGCGACCTTGAACACGGCGCCCGCGACGGCACCCTGGCCAACCCGGGCAGCGCGGTGGCGCGGATCGTCGGCGAATTCGCGCAGGTGCGCGCCGCGCTGCAGGCCACGCTGCCGCGCTGAGCGGCGGCGGTTCCGGCTCGCCGCCGGCGCGGCGAGCCGGCCTGCGCTCAGCTGCGGTCGAGCTGCTGCGCCAGGTAGTTCTGCTCGCCCAGGCGCTCGACCAGCGAAAGCTGGGTCTCGATCCAGTCGATGTGCTCTTCCTCGGAATCCAGGATGTCGGCGAACAGCTTGCGGCTGACGTAGTCGGCGACGCTTTCGCAGTAGGCGATCGCCTCGCGCAGCAGCGGCACCGCCTCCAGCTCCAGCGCGAGGTCGCAGCGCAGGATCTCCACCGGCGTCTCGCCGATCCGGATCTTGCCCAGCGCCTGGAAGTTGGGCAGGCCGTCGAGGAACAGGATGCGCTCGGACAGCGCATCGGCATGCTTCATCTCGTCGATGGACTCATGGTGCTCGTGCTCGGCCAGCGCCTTCAGACCCCAGTTCTTCAGCATCTTGGCGTGCAGGAAATACTGGTTGATCGCGGTCAGCTCGTTGTAGAGCGCCTTGTTCAGATAGCCGATGACCTTGGCGTCGCCCTTCATGGCCGCCCTCCTGCGTGGAAAGCGCCAATGTACCGCCTGCCGCGTCGCCTTTGGGCGAAACGCAGCCGGTCTTCGCTGTGCCGCGACGGCGCGGCCGCGGCCCGGCTCAGGCCGCGCGGGCCAGCACCGGCAGCGGCAGCGCGCGGCGGGCGCGGGCCTCGTCGATCATCTCGGCCAGCAGGCCCAGGCAGGAGCCGCAGCTGGCCCCGGCGCCGGTGCGCATGGTCATTTCGGAGACGCTGTCGCAGCCGGCATCGGCTGCTTCGCGGATCTGCCGATCCGTCACCCCGTTGCAGATACAGACGTACATCGCTTGCCACCGGCTGGAACCAATGGCGCGATTCAATATCATTTGCGAATGATTGTCAATTAACAACCAGCCCGGTGGCGACGGCGTTCAGCCCCGGTAGCGGCAGCCGGATGTGCAGGTCTCGTGCACCACCACTTCCGACAGCAGCGGCACCCGCGGCTTCATCCGCGCCCAGATCCACTGCGCAAGGCGCTCGCTGGTGGGGTTCTCCAGGCCCTCGATGTCGTTGAGGTAGTGGTGGTCCAGCTGGTCGTACAGCGGCGCGAACGCCGCCTTAAGCTCGGCGAAGTCCATCACCCAGCCGACATGCGGGTCGGGTTCGCCGGACACGTGCAGCTCGATCCGGAACGAATGGCCGTGCAGGCGCGCGCATTTGTGCCCCTCGGGGACGTTGGGCAGCCGGTGCGCGGCCTCGAGGGTGAAACTCTTGAAGATGTCCATGCCGCCATTCTATTGATTCGCCGGCCGCGCCACCGTGGCCGCGCCGGGAAGCGGTCAGTCCAGCAGTTCCATCGCCATCACGATGGCGTCCTCGCGGCCGTCGCGCGCCGGGTAATAGCGCGGACGCCGGCCGATCTCGTTGAAGCCGCTGCGCTCGTACAGCGCGATCGCGCGCGGATTGGACGGCCGCACTTCCAGGAACACCCGCTGCGCACCGTGGCCGCGGGCGATCTTCAGCAGCGTCTGCAGCATCAGCGCGCCCAGGCCCTGGCCTTCGTTGCCGGGCGCGGTGCACAGGTTGAGCACGTGCGCCTCGCCGGCGGCGATGCTGAGCACGCCGTAGCCGACGATCACGCCTTGCCGCTCCAGCAGCCACATCGAATAGCCGGCGTGCAGGCAGTCGCGGAAGATGCCGCGACTCCACGGATAGGGATAAGCGCGCTCCTCGATCAGCATCACCGCGTCGAGATCAGCCTCGCGCATCGGCCGCAGGCTTGCCGTCGTTTCCGTCGCGTAGCCCTGCTGCATCGCGTTCACGCCGAGGGATCGCGCCGCAATGCGCGCAGGCGCGGCCAAAGCGCGCGCTTGGCGGCGGCATCGCCACGCAGGCGCGCGCTCTGCGCGGCGATGTCGGCGCGGGCCAACAGGGCGTCGGGCGCCATGCCGGCCGCACGCGCCAGCCGGGCCAGCATCGGCGCATCCACCGTCGGTGCGTCGCCGGCCCCGGCGGCCGGGACCGGCGCATCGGGCAGGCGATACAGCACATGGCCGAGCTCGGCCAGCACCGCGCGCTGGAACCCGTCCCAGCTCACGCTCAGGCGTCCTGCCCCGCCGGGTGGCGACGGCGCAGCCACATCAGCGGCCCCGACAATGCGTACAGCGTGCTGGCGGTCAGCAGCGTCACCGCCGGCGCGATCCACAGCGCGATCAGGACGGCCAGCGCCACCACCAGCACGAAGAACGGCACCCGGTCGGCCTTCGGCCCGCTGCCGCTGCCCTTGAAGCTGCTGTAGCGGATCCGGCTGACCATCAGCAGCCCCGCCACCACGGTCAGCGCCAGCGCGGCATAGCGCAGCTCCTCGCCGGACCAGCCGAATTCCTGGCAGACCCAGACGAAGCTGGCCATCAGTCCTGCTGCCGCCGGGCTGGCCAGGCCCACGAACCAGCGCTTGTCCACGGTGCCGACCTGGCTGTTGAAGCGGGCCAGCCGCAGCGCCGCGCAGGCCGCGTACAGGAACGCCGCCAGCCAGCCGATCTTGCCCAGGGTCACGCTGTCCAGCTTCATCGATACCAGCGCCCAGTGGTACATCAGCATCGCCGGGGCCATGCCGAAGCTGATCAGGTCGGCCAGCGAGTCGTACTGCACGCCGAACTCGCTCTGGGTATTGGTCAGCCGCGCCACCCGCCCGTCCAGCCCGTCCAGCACCCCGGCCACGAAGATGGCCACGCAGGCCGCCTCGAATCGCCCCTGTGAAGCCGCGATGATCGCGAAGAAGCCACCGAACAGGCCACCGGTGGTGAACAGATTGGGGAGCAGATAGATGCCGCGGCCGCGCGGGCGCGGGGCGGGGGTTCCGGATTCGTCCATTCCGCCAGTTTACGGGCTTGCGGCGGCGGCGGCGCGGTGCTGCAATCGGCGCACATTCCCCCGGAGCGCCCGCATGAACCCCATCCGCCCCCTCGCCATCGCGCTGGCGCTGACCATGGTCGCGGCCCCGGCACTGGCGCAGCAGCGCGTCTACCAGTGGAAGGACGCCAATGGCGTGACCCACTACACCGACGTGGCCCCCAAGCAGAGCCACCAGACCCGCGACATCGAGGTCAAGGACGGCAAGCCGGCGGAGACCGCGACCAAGCAACCGGAAAGCGAGCAGTGCACCAAGGCCCGCGGCAACGTCGCCCGCCTGCAGGCCGGCGGGCCGATCGGCATCGACACCAATGGCGACGGCAAGCCGGACCGCAACATGACCGCGGACGAGCACAAGGCCCAGCTGGAACTGAACCAGGCCGCGGTCAAGGCGTTCTGCATGCAGGCCAAGCCGTGAGACAGCTGGGCATGCTGCTGGCCGCGGTCGCGCTGGCGGCCGCGGCGTGGTGGTGGTTCACCACCGAAATGCCGCGACGCGAGCGCGAGCGCCAGGCCGCCGCCGAGGTCGCGGCCATCCAGACCGAGCGCGCCAACGCGCTGTACCGCTGGCGCGACGACGCCGGCAACCTGCATGTCACCGACGAGCCGCCCAAGGGCCGCCGCTACGAGCGGATCAGCCGCACCCCGCAGGACGGCATGGCGGTAGACGGCGCGAAATAACCGCCGCGCCGCGAGGCGCGCCGGTGGCGCATGGCAGAATGCGGGTTTTCCCGACGCCCGAACGCCATGCGCCTGTCGCAATTCCACCTCCGCACCGAAAAGGAAACCCCCGCCGACGCCGAGATCGTCAGCCACAAGCTGATGCTCAAGGCCGGCATGATCCGCAAGCTCGCCGCCGGCCTGTACACCTGGTCGCCGCTGGGGCTGCGGGTGCTGCGCAAGGTCGAGGCGATGGTGCGCGAGGAGATGAACCGCGCCGGCGCGATCGAGATGGCGATGCCGTCGATCCAGCCGAAAGAGCTGTGGGAAGAAACCGGGCGCTGGGCGAAATTCGGCCCGCAGCTGCTGAAGATCCGCGACCGCAAGGAGCAGGAATACTGCTTCACCCCCACCGCCGAAGAGGCGGTGACCGATTTCTTCCGCCAGGAAATCGCCAGCTACAAGCAGCTGCCGGTGAATTTCTACCAGATCACCAGCAAGTTCCGCGACGAAATCCGCCCGCGTTTCGGGGTGATGCGCGCGCGCGAATTCATCATGAAGGACGCCTATTCCTTCCACGCCGACGATGAATCGCTGCACGCCCAGTACCGCACCATGTACGACACCTATTCGCGCATCTTCACCCGGCTGGGGCTGAAGTTCCGCGCGGTGGCGGCAGATACCGGCGCGATCGGCGGCAGCGCCTCGCACGAATTCCACGTGCTGGCCGATTCCGGCGAGGACGCGCTGGCGTTCTCGGAAACCTCCGATTACGCCGCCAATGTCGAATTGGCCGAAGCGGTTACGCCCGGCCCGCGCCCGGCTGCGGCGGAAACGCTGCGTGACGTCGAGACACCCACCCAGAAAACCTGCGAGGAGGTGGCCGCGCTGATGGGCATCGCGCTAGCGCGCACGGTGAAATCGGTGGCCATCATGGCCAGCGATACCGACGGCGGCGGGCAGTTCGTGCTGGCGCTGGTGCGCGGCGACCATTCGGTCAACGAGATCAAGCTGGCGAAACTGCCGGGGCTGGCGGATTACCGGCTGGCCACCGAAGCGGAAATCCTGGAATACCTAGGCAGCGAGCCCGGCTTCCTTGGCCCGCTGCATGCGAAAAAACCGGTCCGCGTGATCGCCGACCGCAGCGTGTCTGCGCTGGCCGATTTCGTGGTCGGCGCCAACAAGCCCGGTTTCCATATCGCCGGGGTGAATTGGGGCCGCGACCTGCCGGAACCGGAAACCGCCGATATCCGCAACGTGGTCGAGGGCGACCCTTCGCCGGACGGCAGCGGCGCCCTGCGGATGGCCCGCGGCATCGAGGTCGGGCATGTGTTCGCGCTCGGCCGCAAATATTCCGAAGCGATGAAATGCACCGTGCTGGACGCCAGCGGCAAGGCGGTGAACCCGGCGATGGGCTGCTACGGCATCGGCGTGTCGCGCATCGTCGCCGCGGCGATCGAACAGAATCACGACGACGCCGGCATCCGCTGGCCGCAGGCGATGGCGCCGTGGCAGGTGGCGGTCTGCGTGATCAATCCGAAGAACGATCCGGCGGTGGCCGAAGCGGCGGAGACCCTGCACGCGGAATTGAATGCCGCCGGCATCGATACCGTGCTGGACGACCGCGGCCTGCGCCCGGGCGCGATGTTCGCGGATATCGAGCTGATCGGCATCCCGCACCGGGTGGTGGTGTCCGGCCGCGGGCTGGAAGCCGGCACCTTCGAATATCGCGCCCGCAGCGCGGCGGAGGCGGAAAACCTGGACCGGGCGGCGCTGCTGGCGCGGATTGGCGGCGCCTGAGGGGGATAACCGCGGCCGCGCATGGATGACGCGGGAATATTGGCGGCAAATCCGCACGGCGCTATTATCCGGGTATCCAAGGATTGGATAACTCCCTTCATCCAATAAAAGAACAGAGCCCATGAGCCTGAATATCGAAACCCTGAACCCGCAGGAACTGGCCGCGCTGATCAAGCGCGCCAACAGCCGCCGCAAGGTGCTGGCCAAGCGCAAGCCCGCAGCGCAGACCAAGGCGGCGGTCGCCAAGGTGCTGAAGGCCTCCGGCTGGACCTTCGAAGAGCTGTACGGCAAGGCCGGTGGCAGCACCGCCGCGGCGCCGGCAGCCAAGAAGGCGCGCAAGGCCGCCAAGGGCCGCAGCACCGGCAAGGTGGCGCCGAAGTACCGCAACCCGGCCAATGGAAAAGACACCTGGACCGGCCGCGGCCGCCAGCCGCGCTGGGTGGCGGCGGAAATCGCCAACGGCCGCAAGCTGGAAGACCTGCTGATCAAGTAAACGCGCAGCAGTGTGGAAACAAAAACGCCG
>JANJSW010000133.1 GCA_024711415.1 Thermomonas sp.
ACCGCGCAGCAGCGTGGAAACAAAAACGCCGGCATCGCGCCGGCGTTTTTGTTTCCGCATGCCGATGAATCCGGCGGCATTCAGAGGCTGCGCCGCGCGGAAATCAGCAGGTTGCCGAACACCAGCCCCGCCACCAGCGCCATCAGGGTATTCAGCGCAGCCATCGCCGCGGTTTCGCCGGCACCGATATCCTGCGACTGCACCAGCGAAATCACCCCGCGCAGGGAAATGCTGCCGGGTACCAGGATGATGATGCCGGGCAGGCGCACCAGCGCGCCGGGCCGGTTGAACCAGCGCGCATAGGCATTGCCCGCCGCGGTGGCCGCCAGCGCGGCCAGGAACACGCCGGCAATCGGCCCCAGCCATTCGCCGGAGAAGCGCGAAATGAGATAACCGGCGATCACCGCGCCCATCACCAGCGGATAATCGCGGCGGCCGGCCTGGAACAGTACCGCGAACGCATACGCGGCCAGCGCCACCGCGGACCAGACCACCCATTCCGGCTGCGCGCGCAATGCCCGTATCTGCGGTTCGATGCCGACCACGTCGGCCACCCCGAACGCGATCGCGATGCCGATGGTCAGGCTGACGATGGTCATCAGCGCGCCGGCGAAGCGCGCGGTGCCGGACACCAGGTGGCGGCTGGTCAATTCGTTGGCGGACAGCGTCAGGGTCATGCCGGGCAGCAGCACGATGACCGCCGCGATGATCACGGTATTGAGATTGAGCGGACCGACGAAGCTGCTGACAAGAATGGCCACGGTGCCGGCCAGCAGGCCGGCCAGCGCCTCGAAACTCTCGTGCAGGCTCGGCCGCGACTGCGCGGCCAGCGCCAGCGCGCCGATCAGCAGGCCGATCACGCCGGCGGTGGCGATGTCCAGCCACGGCAGCCGCAGCAGCCCGGCCACCGCGGCCGAGGCCAGCGCGAAGCCCAGCGCCGCCATCAGCTGCCCGCGCCGGCCGCCGGGACGATCCAGCTCGCGCAGCGCCGCGCGGCCAGCGCCGATCCCGATGCGCCCGTTGATCACGTCCTCGGCGATGCGGTCGGCTTCGCACAGCTTGCGCAGATTGGTATCGCCCAGTCCCGGGCGGATGATGCGGGTGGTGTCGGACTCGCCCGCCGGCCGCGCTGGATCGCTGAACGACAGGATGATCCCGGTCGGGTTGCACCACGGCTGGCATTCCAGCGCCAGCTTGCGCGCCACCGACTCGATCGCCGCCTCCATGCGCTGCGAAGTGGTGCCGTAGGCGTGCAGGTGCCGGGCCAGGTCCACCACGAAGGCAATGCGTTCGGTATAGGTCGCTTCGGTCATGGCGGGAAGATGAAGGAGGCGCCCAAGCATCGCATGGGCGATGGCGCATGCACACGTCGACACGGCATTGCGTAAGCTTGCCCGGCATGGAACCGGTAACCGACAGCGCCACGCCTGCCGCCGGCATCGACCAGGATGGAGATCCGGGCGTCCTGCGCCTGCGCGGCCGCTGGACGCTGCGCCATGCCGGCGCGATCGCCACCGTGCTCGCGGCTGCACCGGAACAGGTGGTCGGCGTGGACGCGCGCGGCTGCGAGCGGCTGGACACGCTGAGCGTGCTGCAGCTGCTGCGCTTCGCCGACCGCCGCGGGCTGGACTATTCGACGCTGCGCTTCCGTGCCGACCAGCAGCCGCTGGTGGATGCGATCGAGGACGTCCACGACGACCGCCCTGCGCGCAAGCGCGAGCTCGGCGTCAAGGCGGCGATGGAGCGGCTGGGCCATGCGGTGGTGGACAACACCCGCGAGGTGGTCATCCTGATCGGCTTCTTCGGCGAGGTGCAGGCCAAGCTGCTGCGCCTGTTCAAGGAGCCGGCGCGGCTGCGGTTGACCGCCACCGTCCACCACATGGAGCAGATCGGCCTGGACGCGGTGCCGCTGGTGGCGCTGCTGTCGTTCATGGTGGGCGCGGTGATCGCCTTCCTCGGCGCGATGGTGCTGGCCGACTTCGGCGCCACCATCTTCGTGGTCGAACTGGTCAACGCCGCGTTCCTGCGCGAATTCGGGGTACTGCTCACCGCGATCCTGCTGGCCGGCCGCACCGCCAGCGCGTTCACCGCGCAGATCGGCATGATGGTGAATCGCGAGGAGGTGGACGCGATCCGCGTGCTCGGCCTCGATCCGGTCGACCTGCTGGTGATCCCGCGCGTGCTGGCGTTGCTGGCGATGCTGCCGCTGCTGACCTTCGTCGCGATGCTGGCCGGCATGCTGGGCGGCATGGCGGTGGGTGCGTTCAGCCTCGACATCCCCGTCGTCGCCTACCTCGCGCGCACGCACGAGATGATCGAGATCCGGCATTTCGTGGTCGGCATGGCCAAGGCGCCGCTGTTCGCGATGGTGATCGGCCTGATCGGCTGCCTGGAGGGCCTGCAGGTCAAGGGCACCGCGCAGTCGCTGGGCGAGCGCACCACCTCCAGCGTGGTGCAGGCGATCTCGATGGTGATCGTGATCGACGCCTTTGCCGCGCTGTGGTTCATGCAGATGGACTATTGAGCATGGTCGACGCCACCGCACCCCGCACCAGCGACGGCAGCCCCCGGGAGGAAGCACCGGTGGTGCGCATGCGCGGGGTGGTCAACCGCTTCGGCGAGCAGGTCGTGCACGACGGCGTCGACCTCGACCTGCGGCGCGGCGAGATCCTCGGCGTGGTCGGCGGGTCCGGCTCGGGCAAGTCGGTGCTGATGCGTTCGGTGCTGGGGTTGCGCAGGGCGGACGCCGGGCGCATCGAGGTGCTGGGCATGGACGCGACATCCACCGACCCGGTGGTGCGTCGGCATATCGAGCGCAGCAGCGGGGTGCTGTTCCAGGACGGCGCGCTGTTCTCGTCGCTGACCGTCGGCGAGAACGTGCAGGTGCCGCTGAAGGAGTACTACCCGGAACTGCCCGAGTCGCTGCGCTACGAGCTGGCGCTGCTGAAGATCAAGCTGGCCGGGCTGCCGGCCGACGCCATCGACAAGCTGCCCTCGCAGCTCTCCGGCGGCATGCGCAAGCGCGCGGCGCTGGCGCGTGCGCTGGCGCTGGACCCGCCGCTGCTGTTCCTCGACGAACCCACCGCCGGCCTCGACCCGATCGGTGCCGCCGCGTTCGACGCATTGATCCTGACCCTGCGCCGCGCGCTGGGCCTGACCGTGTTCCTCATCACCCATGATCTGGACACGCTATACGCTATCTGCGACCGGGTTGCGGTGCTGGCCGACCGCAAGGTGCTGGCGACCGCGCCGGTGGCCGAGCTGGAGCGGCTCGACCATCCGTGGGTGCAGGAGTATTTCAACGGTCCGCGCGCACGCGCCGCGCGCGCAACGGCGGAAGCAAACGACTGATGGAGCACAGCTGATGGAGACGCGCGCCAACTACGTGCTGATCGGTACCTTCACCCTGGTCACCACGGTGCTGTTGCTGCTGTTCGCGCTGTGGGCCAGCAACTTCTCCGCCGCGCGCAACTGGCGCGAATACATGGTGGTGTTCACCGAGCCGGTGACCGGCCTCACCGAAGGCGGCAGCGTGCAGTACAACGGGCTGGCGGTAGGCACGGTGGAAAGCCTGAGCCTGGACGACAACGATGCGCGCCGGGTCATCGCGCGGCTGAAGCTGAAGGCCAACACCCCGGTCAAGACCGACACCCGCGCCAAGCTCTCGCAGCAGGGCATCACCGGCGTGCCGTTCATCCAGCTCACCGGCGGCAGCCCGAACGCGCCGTCACTGCAGGCATCGGCCGAGGGCCAGCTGCCGGTGATCCGCACCGAGCCGTCGGCGCTGCAGAACATCGCCGACACCGCCAACCGGCTAGTGGCGCGACTGGACCAGGTGCTGAGCGAGGACAACATCCGCCGCATCTCCGCCACGCTGGAACATCTCGAACAGGCCAGCGGCAGCATTGCCGGCCGCCGCGAGGAGATCGGCCAGCTGATCGTCAACGCACGCGACGCCACCGCGACACTGAAGACCACCCTGGCGCATGCCGACGGCGCGATCCAGGGCATCGACCAGGACTTCGTGCAACGCCTGCCGGCGCTGCTGGACAAGCTCGACGCGGTGGTGACCAAGCTGGACGCGACCGCCGGCAACGCCAACGCGATGATTGCCGAGAACCGCCCGGCGCTGCAGAGCTTCACCACCGACGGCCTCGCCCAGCTGGGCCCGACCTTGGTGGAACTGCGCGCGCTGATGCGCGACCTGCGCGAGTTGAGCGGGCGGCTGGAAGGCAACCCCGCGCGCTACATCCTGGGCCGCGACGCCCCCAAGGAGTTCGACCCCAAATGACCCGCCTGCAGCAATGCCTCCGCCCCGCCCTGCTCGCCGCCAGCCTGCTGCTGGCCGGCTGCAGCAGCCTGATCGGCGGGCCGCGCGAAACCCCGACGATCTACGCGCCGGAGCCGGCGCTGCGCGTCGACCCCGCTTGGCCGGCCGCCGACTGGTCGCTGGCCGTCGCCCGCCCGGGCGAGGCGCAGATGGACGATGGCCCGCGCATCGTGGTCAGCCCGGTGCCGGGCGAACTGCAGGTCTATCGCGCCGCGCTGTGGGCGCGCACGCCGGCCGAAATGGTGCAGGACGCGGTGCTGCGCACGCTGGAGGACAGCGGCAAGCTGCCGCTGGTGGCGCGTCAGGGCAGCGGCGTCAGCACCGATTACCGGCTGCTGCTGGAGGTCCGCGCGTTCCGCGCCGAATACGCCGGCAACGCCGTGCCGGCGGCGACGGTCGAGGTCAACGCCAAGCTGCTGCACCTGCGCGACCAGAGCGTCGCCGGCAGCCGCAACTTCCGCCAGTCGCAGCCCGCCGCCGGGGTGGCGGTGGCGGAGGTCGCCGACGCCTTCGCGCAGGCGCTGTCCGCACTGGGCCACGATGTCGCCGGCTGGAGCCTGCAGGCCGGGCAGGCGCACACCGGCCAGCCGCATCCACCTGCACCCGCGCGCTGACCGCCGCGGCATCCGGGCGCTAGATTGCCGGCTCCAGACAAAGCCCGGACAATCGGCGGTCTGCCAGAGGAGAGCCGCATGAATTCAGCCGCCCAGGACGCCGTCGAACGCGAGTCGATGGAATACGACATCGTGGTGGTGGGCGCCGGCCCGGCCGGTCTGGCCACCGCCATCCGGCTCAAGCAGCTGGCTGCCGACACCGGTCGCGACGTCTCGGTCTGCGTGCTCGAGAAGGGCTCCGAGCCGGGCGCACACATCCTGTCCGGCGCCATTGTCGATCCGAAGGCGCTGACCGAACTGTTCCCGGACTGGAAGGAGCGCGGCGCACCGCTGAAGCAGGCGGTGACCCGTGACGAGTTCCTGTTCCTCGACGAAACCTCCGCGCGTGCCACCCCGCACTGGCTGCTGCCGGAGTGCTTCCACAACCACGGCAACTATGTGGTCAGTCTCGGCGCGCTGGCGCGCTGGCTGGCGCAGCAGGCCGAAGCGCTGGGCGTCGAGATCTTCCCCGGCTTCGCAGCCGCCGAAGTGCTCTACGACGAAGCCGGCGCGGTCAGGGGCGTGGCCACGGGCGACATGGGCATCGGCAAGGACGGCCAGCCCACCGACCAGTACCAGCCGGGCATGGAGCTGCACGCGAAGTACACGATCTTCGCCGAGGGCGCGCGTGGCCAGCTCGGCCGCCAGTTGATCGACAAGTACAAACTGGACGAAGGCAAGGACCCGCAGAGCTACGCGATCGGCATCAAGGAACTGTGGCAGGCCGATCCGGCCAAGCACCAGCCCGGCCTGGTCGTGCACACCGCCGGCTGGCCGCTGGCAAGCGATACCTACGGCGGCTCGTTCCTGTACCACGCCGAGGACGGCAAGATCGCGGTCGGCTTCGTGATCGGGCTGGACTACAAGAACCCCTGGCTGAGCCCGTTCGGCGAGTTCCAGCGCTTCAAGACCCACCCGTCGATCCGCAAGCACCTGGAGGGTGGCAAGCGCATCGGCTACGGCGCGCGTGCGCTGACCGCCGGCGGCCTGCTCAGCCTGCCGAAGACGATCTTCCCCGGCGGCGCGCTGGTCGGCTGCGAGGCCGGCTTCCTCAACGCCAGCCGGATCAAGGGCAGCCACGCCGCGATCAAGACCGGCATGCTGGCCGCCGAGGCCGCCTTCGCGGCGCTGGGCGAAGGCCGCCAGCGTGACGAGCTTTCCTCCTATCCGGCCGCCTTCGAAAAGAGCTGGCTGCACGCCGAGCTGCAGCAGTCGAAGAACTTCAAGCAATGGTTCAAGAAGGGCCGCGGCTTCGCCACCCTCATGACCGGCATCGAGCAGTGGCTGCTGCCGAAGCTGGGCATCCGCAACCCGCCGTGGACGATCCACCGGCAGCAACCCGACCACGCCTGCCTGCAGCCGGCGGCGAGCCAGCCGAAGATCGAGTATCCGAAGCCCGATGGCGTGCTGACCTTCGACCGCCTCAGCTCGGTGTTCCTGTCCAGCACCCACCACGACGAGAACCAGCCGGCGCACCTGACCCTGAAGAACCCGGCCATCCCGGTGACCGTGAACCTCAGGGAATTCGCCGGCCTCGAGGCGCGCTACTGCCCGGCAGGCGTGTACGAATTCGTCGGCGAGCCCGGCAGCGAGCGCCTGCAGATCAACGCCGCCAACTGCGTGCACTGCAAGACCTGCGACATCAAGGATCCGACCCAGAACATCGTCTGGGTGGCGCCGCAGGGCGGCGGCGGGCCGAACTACCAGAACATGTGATGCAAAAAGAAGCCGCCCGATGGGCGGCTTCTTGGTGGTTGAGGAGGATTCGGCCGTGGCGGACAACTCCGCAGGGCCGTCGGCAGGCGAACCCCAGTAGCGAAAACAAGGGGGAGGCAGCGGCAAGCCGCAGCCGGAGGACAATCGCGGAAGGGGTTCGCCTGCCG
>JANJSW010000139.1 GCA_024711415.1 Thermomonas sp.
CCCCGACCGCAGGCAGCGGCGACAACTGGGCGGTGGGCGGTGCCCGTGTCGCCACCACCACCGTGGGGGGGTTGGGGCTGACGCCGTCGTTGACCGCGCAATACCAGGCCTACCTGGCGTCCGGCCATTCGGTTGATCCGAATGCGCTGTACTCGGTGTGGGGCGGTGCCAACGATGTATTCCAGGCCATCACCAACTACCAGACCGCGTATGTGGGGAGCCTGATGGGCGGCGGCACCGCAACGCAGGCCGATGCTGCCGGGCAGGCGGCTGCGGGCGCGGTCATTGCGCCGGCCGTCGGTGCGCAGATCGGACTGATCGGTGCGCTGAAGACCGCCGGCGCGCAGTACGTGCTGGTGCCGACCCTGCCGGACATGGGGTTGACGCCGTCGGCGGCCGCGGGCGGCACGGCCGGGAAGATGCTCGCCAGTGGTTTGTCGAACAGCTACAACAATGCGCTGTTCGCCGGGCTGGCCAGTGCCGGCTTGAGCGTGATCCCGCTGGATACCTACCACTTCCTGCAGGAGGTGGTCGCGAATCCGTCTGCGTTCGGCCTGACCAACGTCACCGGCACCGCCTGCTCCACCGCGGTGCAGGGCGGCAATTCGCTGTTCTGCAGCCCGCCCTCGACCGTGCCGGGTGGCGCCAACAGCTACCTGTTCGCCGATGGCGTGCACCCGACCACCGCCGCGCACGAGGCAGTGGGTGACTTCGCGATCTCGGTGATCGACGGCCCGCGCCTGATCTCGCTGCTGCCGCAGTCGGCCACCGCCACCGGCCGCGCGCGCGCGCAGATGGTCGATGGCGTGGCTTCCGGCATGGCCGCCGCCGACGGCGATGGCATGCACTGGTGGGCCGACCTGCGCGGCCAGCAGCAGCGCTTCGTCAAGTCCAGCGGCTATGACGGACTGGGTGGCACCGGCTCGTTCGGCATCGGCTGGCGCAGCGACAGCCTGGTGTACGGCGCGTTCGCCGGCTACGGCCGGCAGGACATCGATTTCGGCTACCGTCGCGGCGACTTCCGCCAGACCGATGCCAGCGTCGGCGGGTTCGTCGGCTGGGCCGGCGACAGCGCGTGGGTCAACGGCCAGCTGAGCTGGGCCAAGCTGGGTTACAAGGTCGACCGTCAGGTCAACCTCGGCCCGGCCAGCCGCATCCACAGCGGCTCGCCGGACGGCGACAACCTGAGCGCCGGCATCAGCGCCGGCTGGACGTTCAAGCATGGCGCGCTGGAACACGGCCCGGTGGTGGGGGTGCTGGCGCAGCGGATCAGCATCGACGGCTACGCCGAGAACAGCACCCAGTCGACCGCGCTGGGCTACCCGGCGCAGGACGTCGATTCGCTGATCGGCAGCGCCGGTTGGCAGGCCAGCTTCGCCCTCAACGACCACGTCAAGCCGTACGTGCGGGTGACCTGGGACCGCGAGTTCGAGGACGCGCCGGCGCAGGCCTGGGCGCAGTCGCTGTCGATGCCGGGCACGCTGCCCTACGCGGTGCCGGGCGTGGCAGTCGACGACAGCTACGGCACCGTGGGCATGGGCGTGCGCAGCAAGCTGTTCGGAATGGACGTGACCGGCGGCGCCAACGTCACGGTGGAGCAGCAGGGCGGCAGCAACACCACCTTCTTCGTCACTTTCGGCGGCGCGTTCTGACCGGCGGATGGGCGGGATGCGGCGCGCCCGCGTTGCATCCCGTACCGCCACCGGCATAGACTTGCCGGCCTCGCGGGTGTAGTTCAATGGTAGAACTGCAGCTTCCCAAGCTGCTAACGTGGGTTCGATTCCCATCACCCGCTCCAGCACGATGGAAACACAGGGCGGCATCCTCATGGATGTCGCCCTTTCCGTTGGCGGTGCAGCAGGCGATGGGCACTGCCGGCAGCGGCGCATGCAGGATTCCCCGCGATGAAACTCGCCATCCTTTCCCGCAACGGCAAGCTGTATTCCACCCGCCGGTTGGTGGAGGCCGCGCGCGAACGCGGGCACAGCGTGCGCGTGCTCGACCCGCTGCGCTGCTACCTGCGGATCAGCAGCGACGGCTTCGACATGCGCTACAAGGGCAAGCCGCTGGCCGGTTACGGAGCGGTGGTGCCGCGGGTGGGCGCCTCGGTGACGCGCTACGGCTGCGCGGTGTTGCGCCAGTTCGAGCTGATGGGCAGTTACAGCCCGAACAGCGCGGCGGCGATCGCGCGCGCGCGCGACAAGCTGCGTTGCCACCAGGTGCTGGCGGCGGAAGGCATCGGGCTGCCGGTGACGGTGTTCGGCGACAACCCCGACGACACCGGCGACCTGCTGGCGATGCTGGGGCCGGCGCCGCACGTCATCAAGCTCAACGAGGGTACCCAGGGCGCGGGGGTGATGCTGACCGAGAAGCCGTCGGCCTCGCGCGCGGCCATCGAAACCCTGCGCGGCCTGTACGCCAATTTCCTGGTGCAGGAGTTCATCGCCGAAGCGAAAGGCGCCGACCTGCGCTGCTTCGTGGTCGGCGAGCGGGTGGTGGCGGCGATGCGGCGGCAGGCGCCGGCCGGCGATTTCCGCTCCAACCTGCACCGCGGCGGCAGCGCGAAGAAGGTCCGGCCGACCCGTGCCGAGGTGGACACGGCGGTGCGCGCGGCACGCATCCTCGGCCTCGGCGTGGCCGGCGTGGACCTGATCCGCAGCGAGCGCGGCCCGCTGGTGCTGGAGGTCAACTCCTCGCCGGGGCTGGAAGGCATCGAGATGGTGACCGGGGTGGACGTGGCGGGTGCGGTCATCGAGCATGTCGCGGCACGTGCGGCCGCGGCGCAACGCAGCCGCAACACCGATTTGACGGATTCTTAATCGGGCATCACCCAACATCGATCCCGTGCCCGGCTGTACTTCCCCCGCAGTCGGGCATGCAGGGCATGCATGTGAACTTCGGCCCGGGCGGCTCCGCTCGGGCCTTTTGTTGCCCGCGCCACGCCGGCGCCCGCAGACGCGCTGTGCAAGAATCGGGAACCGGCGCCGGCCGCGCCGGTCTCAGCCGACGGACGCCGCCAACACTGGAACCCCCATGCGCATTCTGGTCATCGAGGACAACCCCGACATCGCCGCCAACCTGGGCGACTACCTGGAGGATTGCGGGCACACGGTCGATTTCGCCGCTGACGGCATCACCGGGCTGCACCTGGCGGTGGTGCACGACTTCGACGCGATCGTGCTGGACCTCAACCTGCCGGGCATGGACGGACTGGAGGTCTGCCGCAAGCTGCGCGTGGATGCGCGCAAGCAGACCCCGGTGCTGATGCTGACCGCGCGCGACTCGCTGGACAACAAGCTGGCGGGCTTCGATTCCGGCGCCGACGACTACCTGATCAAGCCGTTCGCGCTGCAGGAGGTGAACGTGCGCCTGAACGCGCTGGCGCGACGCGGCCGGGGGCTGCCGGCGCGGGTGCTCAACGTCGGCGACCTGGAATACAACCTCGACACCCTGGAAGTGCACCGGGAAGGCAAGCTGATCCAGCTCAATCCCACCGCGCTGAAGATCCTGCAGGCGCTGATGGAGGCATCACCCGCGGTGGTGACCCGGCAGGACCTGGAGAACCGGGTCTGGGGCGAGGAGCTGCCGGATTCGGACTCGCTGCGGGTACACATCCATGGCCTGCGCGCGGCGGTGGACAAGCCGTTCGGCAAGCCGATGATCCAGACCCGCCACGGCATCGGCTACAGGATCGCTGCACCAGATGGCGAGAGCTGACACCGAGGTGCCGCACCGGCACCAGCGCGGCCGGCGGCGGCTGCGCACCCGCATCATCCTGTCGTTCGCGTTGTTCGGCTTCGCCCTGACCACGCTGATCGCGGCGACCACGGTCTACATGCGCAACCGCGTCGAAAACAACGTGCTCGGGGCGGCGCTGGAAAAGAACAACAACATGTTCGCGGAGGGGTTCTATCGCAACCCGACCGCGGTGGGCATTCCGTTCGAGAAGATCCAGGGCCGGCAGTTCAGCACCCGCAAGCTCGACAAGGTGCCGCCGGAGTGGCGCGACCTTTCCAGCGGCGTGCACGACGTGGTCATGTCCGGGCAGGCGTCCGGCGAGCCGCGGGTCTACAAGCTGGCGGTGCGCAAGGATCCGGATTACTGGTTCTTCCTTGCCTATGACATCGCCGAGGAGCGCGAAAGCCAGCAGAAGCTCAATCGCGCGCTGGTGGCCAGCGTCGGCATCTTCACCCTGTTTTCGCTGCTGATCGGCTGGTGGTCGGCCGCGCGGGTGATGAGTCCGGTCACCGAGCTGGCGCAGAGGCTGCGCCGTTCCGGCACCAGTTCCGATCCGGAGGCGCTGGCGCCCCACTTCCCCGAGGACGAGGTGGGTGAACTGGCGAAGGCGCTGGACGACTACGCCGCGCGCCTGACCGAGGTGGTGCAGCGCGACCGCGAATTCAACGCCGACGTCAGCCATGAGCTGCGCACCCCGCTGGCGGTGATCCGCGGTGCCGTGGAGCTGCTGCTGGCCCGGCCCGAGCTGGACGAGCGCACGCGCACGCGGCTGCTGCGCATCCAGCGCGCCGAACTGCAGTGCACCGACCTGATCAGCGCGCTGTTGCTCCTGTCCCGCAACGAGCGCGCGGTGGGCCAGTGCGATGCGGCGCGGGTGGCGCAGCAACTGCTGGAAAGCCACCGCGCCCAGCTTGCCGGCAAGCCGGTGGAACTGCGCCTGGAGGGCGCCTCGTCGCTGCCGCTGGACGTGCCGGAGTCGGTGCTGTCGGTGGCGCTGGGCAACCTGATCGGCAATGCGGTGAAGTACACGCCCAGCGGCGAGGTGGTGGTGCGGGTACTGGCCAACGCGGTGGAAGTCAGCGATTCCGGGCCGGGGCTGAGCGAGGAGGACGCGGCCAAGCTGTTCACCCGCGGCTATCGGGGCACCCATGCCGGGCATTCGCAGGGCGGCGGCATCGGCCTGTCGATCGTGCGCCGGCTGTGCGCGCTGTACGCCTGGGACGTGCAGGTGCGGCCGGGCGGGCAGAAGGGCGTGGTGGCGACGCTGGCGTTCGGCTGAGGCGCGGCAGCGCCGATGGCGTCCCGGCGTCATAATGGGCGGATACGTTTCCCTGGGATTTCCGCATGCACGCTTCCGCCGCCGCACCGCTGGCCTATCAGGTCCACCTGTCCGATCACGGCCTCGGCGAGGCGCAGCGCAACGCGCTGCTGGCCGGCGAGCTGGGCTTCGGCAAGCGCTTCACCGACCACATGGTGGCGATCCAGTGGGACAAGGACCGCGGCTGGCACGACGCGCAGGTCCACGCCTACGGTCCGCTGTCGCTGGATCCGGCGGCGGCGGTGCTGCATTACGGCCAGGAGATCTTCGAGGGCATCAAGGCCTACCGCCATGCCGACGGTTCGATCTGGACCTTCCGCCCCGAGGCCAACGGCGCGCGCCTGCAGCGCTCCGCCGCGCGGTTGGCGCTGCCGCAGCTGCCGGTGGACGAGTTTGTCGAATCGCTGCGCCAGCTGGTCGCGGTCGACCACGCCTGGGTGCCGTCGGCGCCGGAAAGCAGCCTGTACTTCCGCCCCTTCATGATCGCCAGCGAAGCCTTCCTCGGCGTGCGCGCGGCGCAGGCGGCGACCTATTACGTGATCGCCAGCCCGGCCGGCGCGTATTTCGCCAAGGGCGTCGCCCCGGTGTCGATCTGGCTGTCCGAGGACTACGCGCGCGCGGCCAAGGGCGGCACCGGCGCGGCCAAGTGCGGCGGCAATTACGCCGCCTCGCTGCTGCCGCAGCAGGAAGCGCAGGCGCAGGGCTGCTCGCAGGTGCTGTTCCTCGACCCGGTCGAGGGCAAGTACATCGAGGAGCTGGGCGGCATGAACGTGTTCCTGGTCTACCGCGATGGCCGCCTGGTCACCCCGGAACTCTCGGGCAGCATCCTCGAAGGCATCACCCGCTCCAGCATCCTGCAGCTGGCGCGCGACCGCGGCATGACCGTGGAAGAACGCAAGGTTTCCATCGACGAATGGAAGACCGGGGTGGCCGCCGGCGACATCGCCGAAGTGTTCGCCTGCGGTACCGCCGCGGTGGTCACCCCGATCGGCGAGCTGAAGGGCAAGGACTTCGCGGTGGGTGACATCCATGCGCCGGCCGGCGAGGTCACCATGGCGCTGCGTCGCGAACTGACCGACATCCAGCATGGCCGCGCGCCCGATCGCCACGGCTGGATGGTGCGCCTGCGCTGACCGGCGCGTGACCGCCCCTGCCCAAGGCGGGGGAGGCTACATCCGCACCCACCAGCAGCCCATGCGCTGGCGCAGGCCGAAGCTGGCGCGCGCCGGGGTGTGGTTGTTGGCCTGGATCTGCTCCACCCGCAGGCCGACCGGCGGGCCGGACGGTGGCGGTGCCAGCCACGGGTCGACGGCCTCCCAGCGGTCGCCGGCATGCACCGTCCGCACCTCGACCACCTCCCGCCTGGCGATGTCCTGCAGCCGGTTCATCACCCGGTTGGCGTTGGCCGTTCCCATCCCGGCCCAGTCGTACAGCCCGGCGATGCGGTTGGGATCGCCGGAGCGAATCGCCTCTTCCAATGCATAGGCCAGGTCCTGCACGGTGTGCGCGCAGACCGGACGGCGGCTGTTCGACGCGGGCGCAGCCGGCGTCGGCAGGCGCAGATCATCGACCGCCCCCAGGTCCGCGCAGAGGCGATCCGTGTACAGCCGGGTGCCGTCGGCGGTGACGCAATGCCTCACCTGCGCCGACGCCTCGCGCGGCGACGCCAGGCAGGCCAGCAGGAGCAGCAGCGGGACAAGACGGAGCATTCCCGCAGGGTACCCGCCGCCCTGTCAAGGCGGAAGGAAGGCTGGCGCGGTTCAGGCCAGCCGCTGCAGCACCGCCTGGGTGGGCTTGGCCAGGTTCAGCGTGTAGAAGTGCAGGGCAGGCGCGCCGCCTTCCACCAAGCGGCGGCACAGCCCCGCCAACACGTCCGCCGCGAACTCGCGCACCGCGTCGGCATCGTCGCCGAAGGCGCGCATGCGCTGGTCGATCCAGCGCGGGATCTGCGCGCCGCAGGCCTCGGAGAACCGGCGCAGCTGGCTGAAATTGGCGATCGGCATGATTCCCGGCACGATCGGCAGGTCGATGCCCTGCGCGCGTGCGTCGTCGACGAAGCGGAAATAGGCGTCGGCGTTGTAGAAATACTGGGTGATCGCGCCGCTGGCGCCGGCATCGACCTTGGTCTTGAAATGGGCAAGCCCGATCCGCGCGTCTTCCGCCTGCGGATGGGTTTCCGGATAGGCCGCCACTTCGATGTGGAAATGGTCGCCGTGTTCGTCACGGATCAACCGCACCAGCTCGCTGGCATAGCGCAGGTCGCCGCTGCGGGCCATGCCGGAGGGCAGGTCGCCGCGCAGCGCGACGATGCGGGTGCAGCCCAGGGCGCGGTAGAGCTTGAGCAGGGTGCGGATTTCCTCGCGGCTGCCGCCGACGCAGGTCAAGTGCGGCACGCCGTCCACGCCGTGTTCGCCGCGCAGGCGCTGCACGGTTTCCGGTGTGTGGCTGAGGGTGGAGCCGCCGGCGCCGAAGGTGACCGACATGAACTGCGGCGCATACGCCTTGAGCTTGCGCACGGTGCGGTCGAACTGGGCGTGCTGTTCGTCGGTCTTGGGCGGGTAGAACTCGAAGCTGATCGGCAGCATTGTGGCGGCGTGGTTCCGTGGGTGGCGGGATTATATATCGCTTTTTCCGGATGAAGCGATATATGCGTCATCGTGGCCATCACACGGGGTCGGGTGACGTGCGTCAATGCGCCCCGGTCGCGTTGGGGTTACAACTGGCAGGACTTCCTTCAGGAACTCCGTCAATGAGCACCATGCTGTTTCCGGTCGGGCGCATCCGGCGCACCGACACCGGCTTCCAGGGCCATCTCTCGCGCGACCTCGAACACGAGGCGGACGCGGTCTGGGCCATGCTCACCGAGTCCGCGTCGATGGCGCAGTGGCTGGCGCCGGGCAGCATCCAGCAGCAGCCGGGCGGC
>JANJSW010000141.1 GCA_024711415.1 Thermomonas sp.
TCGCAGCACCTGGCGGTGCTGCGCAACGACGGGCTGGTGACGACGCGGCGCGAAGCGCAGACGATCCTCTACGCGCTGGCGGAGGGTCCGGCCCAGCGCATCATCGAAACCCTGCACGGCATCTATTGCGGCGCCGATCCCGCCTGCGCCACCTGAGGGCGGCAATAGCCACGGGCGCTACGCGGCGGCAAAGCGCGCCGCGCCACCGATCCAGCGATCGACGATGCGATCCGCCAGCTGCGGCGCTTCCGCCAGCAGCCGGTCCGCGAGTGCATGCACCTGCGGCAGCAGGTCGGCATCGCGCGTCAGGTCGGCCATGCGGAACGCGGCGAGCCCGGTCTGGCGGGTGCCCAGCAGCTCGCCGGGGCCGCGCAGCTGCAGGTCCTTCTCGGCGATGGCGAAGCCGTCATTGGTCTGGCGCAGCGTATCCAGCCGCTCGCGTGCCATCGCCGACAGCGGCGACTGGTACAGCAGCACGCAGCTCGACGCGGCGCTGCCGCGCCCGACCCGTCCGCGCAACTGGTGCAGCTGGGCCAGGCCCAACCGTTCGGCATTCTCGATCACCATCAGCGAGGCGTTGGGCACGTCCACGCCCACTTCGATCACCGTGGTCGCCACCAGCAGGCCCACTTCGCCCTGCTTGAACGCGCGCATGGTGGCCTGCTTCTCCGCCGCCTTCATGCGCCCGTGCACCAGCGCCACCCGCACGCCAGGCAGCGCCGCCTGCAGCGCCTCGAAGGTGGATTGCGCGGCCTGCGCGACCACTTCCTCGGACTCGTCGATGATCGTGCACACCCAGTAGGCCTGCCGGCCCTCCGCACAGGCCACGCGGATGCGCTCGACCAGTTCCGGGCGACGTTCCGCCGCCAGCGCGATGGTGGTCACCGGGGTCCGGCCGGGCGGCAACTCATCGATGGCCGACACGTCGAGATCGGCATAGGCGCTCATCGCCAGCGTGCGCGGGATGGGCGTGGCGGTCATCACCAGCTGGTGCGGCACGCTGCCCTTGCCCTTGTCGCGCAGGGCCAACCGCTGGTGCACGCCGAAGCGGTGCTGCTCGTCGACGATGGCCAGTGCCAGGTCGTGGAAGTCCACGCCTTCCTGCATCAGCGCATGGGTGCCAACCACGACCTGCGCCGCGCCCGAGGCAACGTCCTGCAGCGCCTGCGTCCGCGCCTTGCCGGTGACCTTGCCGGCCAGCCAGCACACGCGCAGGCCCAGTGGCTCCAGCCAGGCGCGCAGGTTGTTGAGGTGCTGCTCGGCCAGCAGTTCGGTCGGCGCCATCAGCGCGGCCTGCCGCCCATCGGCGACGGCGAGCAGCGCCGCCATCGCCGCGACCACGGTCTTGCCGCTGCCCACGTCGCCCTGCACCAGCCGCAGCATCGGGCGCGGCTGGCGCAGGTCCTCGCGCAGCTGCGCATAGACCCGCGCCTGCGCCTTGGTCAGCGCGAACGGCAGCGACTTCCTCAGTTTCGCCACCAGCTTTTCATCGCCGCGCAGCGCGCGCGTGCCCTCGGCCTGCAGCGCCAACCGCTGCCGGCGCAGGCCCAGCTGGTGGGCCAGCAGCTCCTCCAGCGCCAGCCGCCGCTGCGCCGGATGCAGGCCGCTTTGCAGCGCGGCGACGTCGGCATCGCGCGACGGCATGTGCAGGGTGAGGATGGCCTCGCGCAACGACGGCAGGTGCAGCGCGCGCCGCACTGCTTGCGGCAGCAGCTCCAGCGCGGACTCGTCCGGAAGTCGCTGCAGGGCCTGCAGCACCAGCTTGCGCAGGCTGGCCGGGCCGATGCCCTCGATGGCCGGATAGACCGGATCCAGCGTTTCGCCCAGCGCCACTTCGCCACCCAGCACCTGATAGCTGGGATGCACGATCTCCAGCCCGTACTGGCCGGGCCGCGGGGTGCCGTAGGCACGCACGCGCGCGCCCACCGCGAACTGCGCCACCTGCGCCGCGCGGAAATGGAAGAACCGCAGCACCAGCGTGCCGCGGCCTTCGTCGGACAGCGCCACCCGCAGCATCGGGCGGTAGCGGAAGCCGCGCTCGACCGCCTCCACCCGCCCCTCCACCTGCGCCGCCACGCCCGGCTGCAGCAAGCGGATGGGGGTGACCGCGGTGCGGTCCTCGTAGCTGCGCGGCAGGTGCAGCCACAGATCCTGCAGGGTGGAAAGCCCGCGCGCAGCCAGCTTCTCCCGCAGCGCCGGGCCGACGCCGGTCAGGACGGAAAGAGGGGTGTCGGCAAGCGCGGGCGATGCTGCGGCGGGCATGGTGTCGGCCGGAACGCTCCCGGCGTCAGATCACCATCACGCCATCGACTTCGAACGCGGCGCCACGCGGCAGCGCGGACGCCTGGATGGTGGAACGCGCCGGATAGGGCTGGCTGAAATATTCCGCCATCACCGCGTTGACGCGGGCGAAATCGCCCAGGTCGGTCAGGTACAGGCCCAGCCGCACGATGTTGTCGAACGAACCGCCGGCCGCTTCGCAGACCGCCTTCAGGTTGTCGAATGCCTGCCGCGCCTGCGCCTCGATGTCGCCTTCGGCCATCTGCCCGGTAGCCGGCACCAGCGGCGTCTGCCCGGAGAGGTAGACGGTGTTGCCGGCGCGGATCGCCTGCGAGTACGGACCGATGGCGGCGGGCGCGGCGTCGGAATGGATCGGGGTGCGGGACATGGGGACTCCGTGGAATGGGTGGGTCCCGTCATTGTAGGGCGCTGCGCCGCGCAGCCCACCCCTGCTCCATGCGCCGCTGCTTCAGCAGCGCTGCACGTCCTGCACCACCTGCAGCCGGCGCACGCCACGGATGACTTCGGCCAGGTGGCGGCCGTCGGTGACGTCGATGCCGAAACGCAGCACCGCGATGTTGCTGTCGCGCTCCAGGTACTCCACCCGGTCGATGTTGGAGTCGGCATTGGCGATCGCCGCCGCCACCTGCGCCAGCACGCCCGGGCGGTTCTCCACCTCGATGCGGATCGCGGAGCTGAAATCGCCGGACACCTCTCGGTCCCAGACGATCGCCACCCAGCGCTCCGGCGACTTGCGCAGCTCGGCGAGGTTCGGGCACTCCATCCGGTGGACCACGATGCCCTTGCCCGCGCTGTGGTAACCCATGATCTCGTCGCGCGGGATCGGCAGGCAGCACTGGGCGAAGCTGATCACCCCGCGCTCGCTGCCGGTGATGAGGATGCGCTCCTGCAGCGCCGGCGCGCCCGGCTGTCCGCTGCTCTCCTGCTGCGCCAGCGCCAACGCCACCTGCGAAGGCATGCGGTTGCCCAGCGCGATGTCGGCCAGCATCGCCTCCAGCCGCGTGTAGCGGTTCTCGGCCAGATAGGCTTCGAGCCGCTGCATCGGGATGCGGTCCAGCGCGGTGCCCTGCGCGCCCAGCGCGCGGTCCAGCATGTAATGGCCCAGCTGCACCGCGTCCTCGTGCTCCAGCTGCTTGAGCTGCTGGCGGATCGCGGTGCGCGCCTTGCTGGTGGCCACGAACTCCAGCCACTGGGTGGTCGGCACCGCCGACTTCGCGGTGATGATCTCCACCGACTGCCCGCTGACCAGCTTGGTGCGCAGCGGCGCCAACCGCTTGTCCACCCGCGCGGTCACCGCATGGTTGCCGACGTCGGTATGCACCGCGTAGGCGAAGTCCAGCGCGGTGGAATTGCGCGGCAGCGAGAGGATGTCGCCCTTCGGCGTGAACAGGTAGACCTCGTCGGGGAACAGATCGACCTTGACGTTCTCCAGGAACTCCAGCGACGAACCGGTGCCGCGCTGGGTTTCCACCAGGTTGGCGATCCACGCGGCCGCCCGGCCTTGCGCGCTGTTGCCGCCGCCGTCCACGCCGATCTTGTAGGCCCAGTGCGCGGCCACGCCGCGTTCGGCGATCAGGTCCATCTCGCGGGTGCGGATCTGCACCTCGATGGGCGAGCCGTACGGCCCGAACAGCACCGTGTGCAGCGACTGGTAGCCGTTCGCCTTGGGGATGGCGATGAAGTCGCGGAAGCGCCCGTCCAGCGGCTTGTACACCGCGTGCACCACGCCCAGCGCGTGGTAGCAGTCGGCCACCGTGTCCACCACCACGCGGAAACCGAACACGTCCATCACCTGGGCGAAGCTGCGGCTCTGCGCGCGCATCTTGGTATAGACGCTCCACGGCGTCTTCACCCGGCCCACCAGGCGATGCTCGAGCTTCTCCAGCGCCAGCCGCTGCGCCAGCCGCGCCTCGATCTGCACCAGCGCCTCGCGCCGCACCAGCGGCTGGCTGCGGATGCGCTTGGCGATCACCGCGTGCCGCCACGGATGCAGCGCCCTGAAGCCGAGGTCCTGCAGCTCGGCCTTGATCAGGTTCATGCCCAGCCGCTGCGCGATCGGCGCGTAGATCTCCAGCGTTTCCACCGCGATGCGGCGACGCGCGTCCGGGGACTTCGCCCCCAGCGTGCGCATGTTGTGCAGGCGGTCGGCCAGCTTGATCATGATGACGCGCAGGTCGCGCGACATCGCCAGCAGCATCTTGCGGAAGCTTTCCGCCGCCGCTTCCTGCTTGTCGGCGAAGCGCACCTTCTCCAGCTTGGTGACGCCATCGACCAGCTCGGCCACGGTCTCGCCGAACTGCGCGGCGACGTCGGCCCGGGTCAGCGGGGTGTCTTCGATGGTGTCGTGCAGGATCGCCGCGACCAGCGTTTCCAGGTCCAGCCCCAGCTCGGCCAGCACCTGCGACACCGCCACCGGATGGGTGATGTAGGGCTCGCCCGACTTGCGGGTCTGCCCGGCGTGGGCGGCCGCACCGATCGCCCAGGCGCGGCGCAGCTGTGCGCGCTGCGCGTCGTCGAGGTAATAGGCGGCGCGCTCCAGCGCCTGCACGTAGTCCGGCACCGCCGCCGCGGCGGGCGCGGGGTCGTGCAGGGCAAGCGCGGGATCGCCGGGTGTCATGCGTCGAGCCTAACCTTGCCGCGCCATGCCCGCAAACGGTGTTCCACAACGCAGAAGCGGCCCCGCAGGGCCGCTTCCGTGGGCGAAGGCGCGGACTGCGCTCAGTCGTCGCCCTTCATGTCGTCGTCGCCGGCCACCACTTCGGCGGCGGCCCACTCCAGCGCCTCGCGCTCCTTGCGCTCGCGCTCGGCCTTTTCCACCGCATCGATGAAGTCGGTATCGATGGCACGGGCGGCGATCTCGCGCAGCGCCAGCACGGTGGGCTTGTCGTTGGCTTCGCTGTTGTCCAGCTTGGACTCCACGCCGCCAGCCAGCTGGCGCGCGCGCTTGGAGGCCATCATCACGAGTTCGAAGCGGTTATCGACCACCTGCAGGCAGTCTTCGACGGTAATACGGGCCATGTCTGTCCTGCGGCGATGGGCCGCGCAAGGGATCGAAAGAACCGGGGAGTGTAGACGCGCGGCCCCCGGATCGCAAGTCGCGGTCTTGAAAATCAATCACATAGGGCGTTTTCGAACCTCCGGCAAGCCCGGCGGACCGGATCGCGAAGGCTACGGATCCACCAGCAGCGAGGTGATCAGCAGGGCGTGACGCGCCACCTGGGCGTCCTTGCGCAGCCGGCTGGCGGTGAAGATGCTGCACATCTCGGCCACCGCGAGATCGAACACCTCGTTGACGATCACGTAGTCGAACTCGCCGTAGTGGCTCATTTCCTCGCGGGCGGCGGCCAGCCGGCGGGCGATCACCTCTTCGCTGTCCTGGCCGCGCTTGCGCATGCGCTCTTCCAGCGCCGCGCGCGACGGCGGCAGGATGAACACGCTGACCGCGTCCGGCACTTTGGCACGGACCTGGCGCGCGCCCTGCCAGTCGATTTCCAGCAGCACGTCGTGGCCGGCCGCCAGCTGCGGTTCCACCGACTGCCGGGCGGTGCCCTTCCAGTCGCCATGGACGCGCGCGTATTCGAAGAAGTCGCCGGCCTCGACCATCGCCTCGAACTCCGCCGCGGTGACGAAGTTGTAGTGCTCGGCGTGGCGCTCGCCGGGACGCGGCGCGCGCGAGGTGAACGAAATCGACAGGCGGATGTTGGCATCCCGCTGCAGCACCGCGTTGACGATGCTGGATTTGCCGGCACCGGAGGGCGCGGCGACGATGTAGAGGGTTCCGCGCATGGGCCGTTGCTCGCTGCCTTTCACTCGATATTCTGGATCTGCTCGCGGATCTGGTCGATCAGCACCTTCAGCTCGACCGCGGCGTTGCTGGTGCGCGCATCGACCGACTTGCTGCCCAGCGTGTTCGCCTCGCGGTTGAATTCCTGCAGCAGGAAATCCAAGCGTCGGCCCACCGGTTCCTTGCCGCCCTTGAGGATGCGGCGCAGTTCGACCAGGTGGCTGTCGAGGCGATCCAGCTCCTCGTCGACGTCGAGCTTCTGCAGCCAGATCACCAGCTCCTGCTCCAGCCGTCCCGGGTCCGCCGGCTGCGACAGATCGGCCAACCGCGCCTCCAGCTTGGCGCGCTGGCCGGCACGGATCTGCGGCACCAGCGTGCGCACCTCCGCGGCGATCCCGGCGATGGCCTCGGCGCGCTCGCCGATCACCTGCGCCAGCTTGCCGCCCTCGCGCTCGCGTGCGGCGATGAAGTCGTCCAGCACCGCGTCCAATACCGCCAGCGCCTCGCGCTGCAGTGCGTCTGCGTCGAGTCCGCGCGATTGCAGCACGCCGGGGAACTGCAGCAGCTCGGTGAACTGCACCTGCAGGTTGGGAAAGCCGGCGTCCAGCCGCTGTGCCAGCGCCGCAAGCCTGCCCACCAGCGCCTCGTCCACCTGCAGCGCATCACCGGCGACGGTCGTGCGCAGGCGCAGCACCAGGTCGAGCTTGCCACGCGATACGCGCGCGGACACGCGCTCACGCAGCACGGCCTCGAATGCACGCAGCTCGTCGGGAAGGCGCAGGCCCAGCTCAAGGAAACGGTGGTTCACCGCGCGCAGTTCGCCGGAAAGCACGCCCCATTCGGTGCTGCGCTCGCCGGCGGCGAAGGCGGTCATGCTGCGGATCATGCGGTATCCAAGGCCTGCAAAGTGCGAATGGTAATCTAGCGCCCCATCGATTTCCGGTTTTCACCATGGCCTTTGCCCGTC
>JANJSW010000147.1 GCA_024711415.1 Thermomonas sp.
GGCGAGGACGGCGGCGACCGGCTGATGATCCTGCGCCACACACTGATGAACCCGTACCTGATCGACCACGAGAACGGCATCAGCTACATCGACCGCTACTTCGACTACCTCGGCGTGCGCGTGCGCGCGCTGCTGGCGGCGGGAAATTGAGGATCGGCGGCGGACGCGGGATCATGGGCGCATGAACACGACCACGATCCGTACCGACGCCGCCGCCCGCGCCTGGGTGCACGATGCATTGGCCCTGCTGGAACAGGAGGCCGCGCGCTCGGCCGACACCCACCTGTTGCGGCTGGATTTCCCCGGTTTCCCGGACATCGCCTTCTACTTCAAGGACGAGGCCAGCCATCCCACCGGCAGCCTCAAGCACCGCCTCGCGCGCTCGCTGTACCTGTACGCGCTGTGCAACGGCCGGCTGCGTCCGGGCCAGACCGTGGTGGATGCTTCCTCGGGCAGCACCGCGATTTCCGAGGCGTGGTTCGCGCGCCTGCTGGGGCTGCCGTTCATCGCGGTGATGCCGGCCTGCACCGCGCCGCAGAAGATCCTCGACGTGCAGGCGCTGGGCGGCCAGTGCGACCTGGTCGAAGACCCGGCGCAGGTGCACGCACGCGCCGCCGAGCACGCCGCCAACGGCGCCTGCCACCTCGACCAGTTCGGCCTGGCCGAACGCGCCACCGACTGGCGCGGCAACAACAACATCGCCGAATCCATCCTCGGCCAGCTGCGCCGCGAGCCGCAGCCGGAGCCGTCGTGGATCGTCTGCGGCGTCGGCACCGGCGGTACCTCCGCCACCATCGGCCGCTACCTGCGCTATCGGCGCATGGACACCCGCCTATGCGTGGCCGAACCGGCCGGCAGCGGCTACGTGCACGGCTGGCGCCAGCGCAGCCGCGACGCGGTGGCCAGCAAGCCTACTTTGATCGAAGGCATCGGCCGCCCGCGGGTGGAGCCGGGTTTCATCTTCGACGTGGTCGACGACGTGATCGAGGTCGAGGACGCCGCCTCCATCGCCGCCGCACTGCAGCTGGAAGAACTGCTGGGAACCCGCTACGGCGGCTCCTCCGGCACAAACTTCGCCGCCTGCCTGCAGCTGGCTTCGGACATGCGCGCGCGCGGCGAACGCGGCAGCATCGTCACCCTGCTCTGCGACCGCGGCAAGCGCTACCAGCAGACCCTGTTCGATCCCGGCTGGCGCAACGCGCACGGCCTCGACATCGCGCCGTGGCAGCAGTCGCTGGCCACGGCACTGGCCACCGGAACATTCACGCCACCCGACGGTTCTTCATGAGCTTCCACGACCTGCGCGCCTACCTCTCCGCACTCGAACGCCAGGGACGCCTGCAGCGCGTCGGCGCGCCGGTCGACCCCGAACTCGAAACCACCTCGCTCAGCCTGCGCGCCCTGCGCGAAGGCGGGCCCGCGCTGCTGATGGAACGTCCCATCGGCAGCGACCACGCCTACCTCGGCAACCTCTACGGTCACCGTGACCGCATCGAGGCGGCGCTGGCCGGCCGCCCGCTGGCCTCGCTGCGCGAGCTCGGCGAACTGCTGGCGGCGATCCGCGAGCCGCGCTGGCCGTCCAGCCTGCGCGATGCGTTGAGCAGCTGGCCGGAGCTGGCGCAGCTGGCCCACGTGGCGCCGCAGAAGGTGCGCGAAGCCGCGTTCCAGCATGAAACGCTGGAAGGCGACGAGGTCGACCTGTCGCGCCTGCCGATCCAGCGCTGCTGGCCGGAGGATGCGGCCAGGCTCATCACTCTCGGCCTCGTGGTCACCCGCGGCACCCGCAAGCCGCGTCAGAACGTGGCGATCTACCGCCAGCAGGTGATCGGCAGGAACCGCATCATCATGCGCTGGCTGCCGCACCGCGGCGGCGCGCTGGACTTCGCCGACTGGAAGGCGACCCATCCCGGAAAACCGTTCCCGGTGCTGGTGGCGATCGGCGCCGACCCAGGCACCCTGCTGGCGGCGGTGGCGCCGATTCCCGACACGCTGTCGGAATACGAATTCGCCGGCCTGCTGCGCGGCGAGCGCACCCGCGTCTGGCCCAGCAAGCTGACCGGGCTGGACGCGCCGGCCGGCTGCGAGATCCTGCTGGAGGGCTTCATCGACCCGGCCGAAACCGCGCTGGAAGGCCCGTTCGGCGACCACACCGGCTACTACAACGCGCAGGACCATTTCCCGGTGATGACCATCCAGCGCATGCACCTGCGCAGGAACGCGATCTACCAGGGCAGCTACATGGGCCGCGCGCCGTTCGACGAGCCCTCGGTGATGGCGATGGCGCTGAACGACGTGTTCGTGCCGCTGCTGCGCAAGGTGTTTCCGGAAATCGTCGACTTCTACCTGCCGCCGGAAGCGTGTTCCTACCGCATCGCGGTGGTGTCGATCCGCAAGCAGTACCCCGGCCATGCGCGCCGGATCATGATGGGCATCTGGTCCTACCTGCGCCAGTTCACCTACACCAAGTTCGTGATCGTCACCGACGAGGACATCGACGTGCGCGACTGGTCGCAGGTGATCTGGGCGATCTCCACCCGCGTCGATCCGGTCCGCGACAGCGTACTGATCGACAAGACCCCGATCGACTACCTCGATTTCTCCAGCCCGACGCCGAACCTCGGCTCGAAACTCGGGCTCGATGCCACCAACAAGTGGCCGGCGGAAACCAGCCGCACCTGGAGCAAGCCGATCCAGCTGGATGC
>JANJSW010000174.1 GCA_024711415.1 Thermomonas sp.
TAGCGCAGGAACTCGTCGTACAGGCTGGGCGCGCGCAGCACCGCTTCCAGCGCGGCCTGCCCGGCGGGATCGTGGGCGAACACTTTCAGCATCGCCGCGTTCTTGTTGCCGAGCAGGAACTCCACCGTGCGGTACTGCAGCGACTGGAAGCCGGACGACGGCCCCAGCACGTCGCGGAACTCCATGTATTCCGAAGGCGTCAGCGTCTCCAGCACCGACCACTGCGCGGTCAGCTGGTCGAGCACGCGCTTGCAGCGCGCGGCCACCTTGCCGAACTGCCAGACGCGATCATTGCGCAGGTGCTCCACCGCCGCGGACAGCTCGTGGATCAGCAGCTTCAGCCACAGCTCGCTGGTCTGGTGCTGGACGATGAACAGCATCTCGTCGTGGTGCGCCGGGTTCGACAGCGGCTGCTGCGCCGACAGCAGGCGATCCAGCCGCAGGTAGCCGCCATAGGTGATGCGACCGGCCAGATCGGTGTGGATATCGGCTTCGAGGTCGCGCCGGTTCGCGCTTGCGGTGTCGTGTTCGCTGCTCATCGCGCGATTCTCGCATGCCGGCTGCGGCGTCGCGCTGACCGCCGTCAAGTGCCTTGCGATGCCGCAGCGCGCAACGGATTGCCAACACATCGCCGGTATCATGGAGCAATTGCTCCAACCTCAAGGCGATCATGACCACTGCCGCCAGCTTCGAAATCGAATACCTGCAATACCTCAAGCCCGATGGCACCCTGGCCGGCCCGCTGCCGCCCGCGGTGGCCGATGCAGCGGCGCTGCTGCCGCTGTTCAAGCAGATGCTGTTCCTGCGCACCTTCGACAGCAAGGCCATCGCCCTGCAGCGCACCGGCAAGCTCGGAACCTACGCCGCCTGCCTGGGCCACGAGGCCACCCACGTCGGCATCGGCGCGTCGATGCAGCCGGAAGACGTGTTCGCCCCCAGCTATCGCGAATACGGCGCGCAGTTCGCCCGCGGCATGCGCCCGCGCGAAGTGCTGATGTACTGGGGCGGCGACGAGCGCGGCAACCTGCTGACCGGCGCGCCGGCCCACGACTATCCGTGGTGCGTGCCGATTTCCACCCAGATGCTGATGGCCTCCGGCGCCGCGCTGAGCTTCAAGCTGCGCAAGCAGGACCGGGTGGCGGTGGCGGTATGCGGTGATGGCGGCTCCTCGAAAACCGACTTCTACGCCGCGGTGAACTCGGCCGGCGCCTACCAGCTGCCGCTGGTGCTGTGCGTGGTCAACAACGGCTGGGCGATCAGCGTGCCGCGCAAGGCCCAGACCGGCGCCGAGACGCTGGCGCAGAAGGGCCTGGCCGGCGGCCTGCACTGCCTGCAGGTGGACGGCAACGACCTCGTCGCGGTGCTGGAAGCGATGCGCCGCGCCCACGAGCGCGCGCGCGCCGGCCAGGGCGGCAGCGTGATCGAGTTCATGACCTATCGCCTGCACGACCACACCACCGCCGACGATGCCCGCCGCTACCGCGGCGAGGACGAAGTGAAGCAGGCCTGGCTGAAGGAGCCGTTCCTGCGCCTGCGCAAGTTCCTGACCGATGCCGGGCTGTGGGACGAGGCGCAGGAAAAAGCCTGGATCGAGGAGAGCGGCAAGCGCGTGGACGTGGAAATCAACGCCTACCTGGAAACCCCGGTGCAGCCGGTGGAAGCGATGTTCGACTACCTCTACGGCGACATGCCGGCGGACGTGCTGGCGCAACGCGACGCCGCGATCGCGCTGGAGGGCCGGGCATGAGCGCGCAACCCATCACCCTGATCGAGGCGATCACCCAGGCGCTGGCCTTTGAGCTGCGCAACGACGAATCCGTGGTGGTGCTGGGCGAGGACGTGGGCGTCAACGGCGGCGTGTTCCGCGCCACCGCCGGCCTGTCCGCGCAGTTCGGTACCGAACGCATCCTCGACACGCCGCTGGACGAAACCACCATCGCCGGCCTCACCGTGGGCATGGCCTCGCAGGGCATGAAGCCGGTGGCCGAAGCCCAGTTCGACGGCTTCATGTACCCGATGGTCGACTTCATCGTCTGCCACGCCGCGCGCATGCGCTATCGCACCCGCGGCCGGCTGACCTGCCCGATGGTGCTGCGGGTGCCGTGGGGCGGTGGCATCCGCGCGCCGGAACACCACAGCGAAGCCAACGAATCCATCTTCACCAACGTGCCCGGCCTGCGGGTGGTGATGCCGAGCTCCCCGCAGCGCGCCTACGGGCTGCTGCTGGCCGCGATCCGCGATCCGGATCCGGTCATCTACATGGAGCCCAAGCGCATCTACCGCCAGTACAAGGAACTGGTGCCGGACGACGGCGAGGCGTTGCCGCTGGACGTGTGCTACGTGCTGCGCGACGGGTCCGACGTCACGCTGGTGACCTGGGGCGCGCAGGTGAAGGAAACCCTGGAGGCCGCCGAGAAGCTGGCCGCCGAGGGCATCAGCGCCGAGGTCATCGACGTCGCCACGCTGACCCCGCTGGACTTCCCCACCATCGCCGAGTCGGTGGCCAAGACCGGCCGCTGCGTGATCGTGCACGAAGCCGCCAAGACCGCGGGCTTCGGCGCGGAAATCGCCGCGCGCGTCGCCGAGGAATGCCTCTTCGACCTGCTGGCGCCGGTCGAGCGCGTCACCGGCTACGACACCCACATCCCGCTGTTCCGCCTCGAGATGAAGTACCTGCCGAGCGTGGACAAGATCATCGCCGCCACCCGGCGGGCGATGGCGTATTCGTAAAGGACAGCCCATGAGCAAGAAGTTCCTCCTGCCCGATCTTGGCGAAGGCCTGCCGGACGCGACCATCGTGGAGTGGTACGTCAAGGAAGGCGACGTGATCCGCCTCGACGAGAACCTGGTTTCGATGGAGACCGCCAAGGCGGTAGTCGACGTGCCGTCGCCGGTCTCCGGCAAGGTGCTGAAGCTGGCCGGCGGCCCCGGCGACGTGATCGTCACCGGCACCATGCTGGCCGAATTCGAGGTCGACCCCAGCCTGCCGCAGCGCGCGGAAGGCCAGGACACCGGCCACCACCATGGCCCGTCGCACGCCGCCCCGGAACCGGCCGCGCCCGCGCCCGCGCCGGCAGCCGCCGCGAAGGCGGAGCCGGAAGACGCCGGCACCGTGGTCGGCGCGATGCAGGTCGGCAACGCCGTGGTCAGCGAGGCCGCGGTTGCGGTTGGCGGGGTCAAGGCGGTGCCGGCGGTGCGCGCGATGGCGCGCAAGCTCGGCGTCGACCTCGCCCGCGTGCGCGCCACCGGCGTCGATGGCACGGTCAGAATGGAGGACGTGAAGCGGGCGGCGGCCGACGGTTGGGCCACGCGGGGCGCCGCGCCGGTGGCACGCGCAGCGGCCCCGGCCCCGGCCCCGGCGGCGGCCGCTGCCGCACCGGCCCAGCGCAGCACCG
>JANJSW010000182.1 GCA_024711415.1 Thermomonas sp.
GCGCGGTCGCGGTTCGCGTGCTGACTGCGCTCGGTCTGGCAGGCCACCACGGTATTGGTAGGCACGTGGGTAATACGCACCGCCGACTCGGTCTTGTTGACGTGCTGGCCGCCCGCCCCGGATGAGCGGTACACGTCGGTCTTGAGGTCGGCCGGATTGATCTCGATGTCGATGTCATCGTCCACTTCCGGCGACACGAACACGCTGGTGAAGCTGGTGTGGCGGCGGTTGTCGGAGTCGAACGGCGACTTGCGCACCAGCCGGTGCACGCCGATTTCGGTCTTCAGCCAGCCATAGGCGTATTCGCCCTCCACCCGGAAGGTGGCGGACTTGATGCCGGCCACGTCGCCGCCGGAGGCTTCCAGCAGCTCGGTTTTCCAGCCGCGCGACTCGCACCAGCGCAGGTACATGCGCAGCAGCATTTCCGCCCAGTCCTGCGCTTCGGTGCCACCGGCGCCGGCCTGGATGTCGACGAAGGCGTTGCAGCTGTCCATCTGCCCCGAGAACATGCGCTGGAACTCGATCGCCTCCACGCCCTTTTCGTACTGGTCGACGTCGGCAACCACGGCCTGCGCGGTGTCCTCGTCGTCTTCCATCTCGGCCAGCTCCAGCAGCTCGCCGGCGCCGACCAGGCCATCGGTCAGGTTGCGGATGCCGTTGACGGTCTTGTCCAGCAGCGAGCGCTCGCGTCCCAGCGCCTGCGCACGGGCCGGGTCGTTCCAGACGTCCGGATGTTCCAGTTCGCGTTCTACTTCTTCCAGGCGTTCGCGCTTGGTGTCGTAGTCAAAGATACCCCCGGAGCGCATCGAGCCGACCGGTCAGGTCGGCGATGCGGGCTCGGATGGGATTGAGCTCAATCATGGGGAAAACCGAAGATTCGGGTGAATCGGACATTTTAACAGTGCGTGACGCCTCTTACGCCGGGGCAATAGTGACGCCGGCTTTCCGCCGCACTGGTCCGCAATGGATGCGGAAGAAGCGCGAAGGCTGGTGACGCGCGCAACATGGAGGGGGCTGGTTCGGCGAATGGATCCGGCGGGCCTCAACCCTCCAGCCCGGCTCGCTGCCGCAGGTCGGCGCGGTAGGTGCGGCTGCACGGCAGCTTCGCGCCATCGTGCATGTGCACGCGCGCATCGCCGGTTTCCAGCGGTTCGATGGAGGCGATGTGGTCGAGGTTGACCATGTAGCTGCGGTGCACGCGGGCGAAGCGGGCCGGGTCCAGACGCGCCTCGATGCCGCCCAGGGTGCTGCGCAGCGGGTAGTCGTGGCCGCGCACCCGCAGGTTCACGTAGTTGCCCGAGGCCTGCAGCCACTCGATATCGTTGGCCGCCACCAGGAATTCGCGGCCCAGCTTGCGCACCAGGAATCGCTCGGGCCGATCCACCGGCTCGACCGGCGGGCCTTCGTCCGGCAGTGCGAGCAGCATGGCCTCGCCCTGCAGGCGGCGCAGCAGCAAACGATAGCCCTCGATGGTCAGGACCACGCCGGCATAGGAGCGGACGTCCTTCAGGTATTCGTAGCCGAACTCCCACCACCAGGGGGTGAAGTCGTAGCTGTCGCCGACGCTGGCGTAGGCCGCCTTGCGCAGGGCCACCATCCCGGCCACGTGCAGGATCGACCACGCCAGGCTACCCAACACGTGCAGTGCCAGCACCCGCCGCCAATCGTCGAGCCGCAGCGGGAACCGGCGTGTGAGCCAGACCACCGCCGGCACCAGCGCCAGCGCGACCAGCGCCGAACTGGTTTCCCAGACCGCCGGCTGCCAGGCGCTGAATCCCAGATGCAGCCGGCGCACGTCCATGTTCACGGTGATGCTGTTGGCCAGCGCCGATACCAGGTATTGGGCGACCCAGAACCCGGCCTCGACGCCGCGGCGCCACGGCTGGTAACGCTGGTACAGAGTCGGGGTGGCTGGTTGCATCCGCGCATTGTAGGGCGCGGGCCGGGCGCACCGTCCCCGGTTCGTCCCCGGGTTCCGCGGCCCGTCCCAAACCCGCGTCGCACGGTCACTCCGGGGTGGCGGACCCGCCTGCGGGACAGGACGCTGGCCGCTCCTTCGCAATGGCCATTCCCATGCAACGCCGCCTCGACATCGACCGGGTTCGCGTCCTCGCCTTCGGCCTGCTGGTTCTCTACCACGTGGGCATGTACTACGTGAGCTGGGACTGGCACGTCAAAAGCCCACATGCCGGCCCCGCGCTGGAACCGCTGATGCTGCTGACCAGCCCGTGGCGGATGTCGCTGCTGTTCGTGGTCTCGGGCGTGGCCACCGCCTTCCTGCTGGCCAAGGCGAACCGTGGCGATGGGCACTTCCTCGGCCCGCGCTCGTGGCGACTGCTGCTGCCGCTGGTGTTCGGCATGTACGTGGTGGTACCGCCGCAGGTCTATTACGAACTGGTCGAAAAGGTGCCCGGCGGCTTCCACGCCGCCTACGCCGCGTTCATGGGCACCTACCTGCGCGGCGGCGACTTCTACTGCGCGGCCCCCGGCGACTGCGTGGACGCCCCGACCTGGAACCACCTGTGGTTTCTCGCCTACCTGTGGGCCTATACCGTCATCCTCTGGCTGCTGCTGAAACTGGCGCCGGCGGCGATGCAATCGGTCGGCGGCTGGCTCGGGCGGCGGCTGTCGGGCCCGGGCGCGCTGTTGTGGCCGATGGCGTGGCTGGCGCTGGCGCGGCTGGCGTTGGCGGGGCGCTTCGAGTCCACTCATGACCTGGTGGGCGACTGGTACAACCACGCCCAATACCTGCCCATGTTCCTGCTGGGCTACCTGCTGGCGTTCTCGGCCGGGTTCTGGGAAGCGCTGCAGCGCCATCGCAAAGTCGCGCTGGGCATCGCCCTGGCCGGCTACGCCGTGATCACCGGCGTCTGGTATTTCTCCGGCTACAGCGACGAAGTGCCGCCACCCGAGGTCCTGCGCATGCTGTTGCGGCTGGTGTGGGGCATCAACCAGTGGTGCGCGATCGCGGCCATGTTCGGCTACGCCTACCGCCTGCGTGATGTCGACAGCCCCGCCCTGCGCTACCTGTCACCAGCCGTATTCCCGGTCTACATCCTGCACCAGACCGTCATCGTCGCACTGGCGCACGGCGCCAAACCGCTGGCCCTGCCGCCCCTGCTGGAAGGCCCGCTGCTGGTGGTGTTGACCCTCGTTGCGTGCTTCGGCGGCTACGAGCTGATCCGCAGGGTGACGGTGTTGCGGCCGCTGTTCGGCCTCAGGCGGGAACCGAGGCGCCCGCCGCTTCCCGATGCACCACCACAAGCTGGATAGCATCGCCGCCGCGATAATCGTCGGGCGCGAGCCGGTAGGCGACATGGATGCGCCGGCCCGGCTCCTCGCCATTCCAGCCGTTGAAATGGATGGCGTTGCAGCGGCGCCCGCCGAGGCCGAGCTCCAGCTTGAGATGGCGCTCCTTCAGCACGCGGAAGCCCAGCACCTCGAACTCGCCGTCGAACAGCGGCTCGGGGTAGCCCTGCCCCCAATGCCCACCGTCGCGCAGCGCCATCGCGACATCCGCCCGCAATTCGTCCGCACGCAGTTCGCCGTCGCTGTGCAGCTCCTCGGTCAGCAGCGCGGGATCCAGCCACTCGCGCGCGACCTGCACGAACGCCTCGCGGAACGTCGGGAACGCGTCGCGCGGCAGGCTCAGGCCCGCCGCCATCGCGTGGCCGCCGAAGCGCGGCACCAGCCCGGGGTGGCGCGCATCCACCAGCGCCAGCGCATCGCGGACGTGGAAGCCGGGAATCGAACGCGCCGAGCCGCGCAGCATGTCGCCGTCCGGCTCCGCCGGGGCGAAAGCGATGGCGGGACGGTGCAGGCGCTCCTTCAGCTTGGACGCCACCAGCCCGACCACGCCGGGATGCCAGTCGGGGTCGAACAGGCAGGCCGCGTGGCTGGCATCGATGCCGTCCAGCCGGGTATCGGCCACGTCCTGCATGTCGGCCTGCAGCGCACGGCGCTCGTCGTTGATGCCGTGCAGGATGGCCGCCAGTTCGCGCGCCTGCGTCGCGTGGTCGGTGAGCAGGCATTCGATGCCGATGCCCATGTCCTCAAGCCGCCCCGCCGCATTGATGCGCGGGCCGATGGCAAAGCCGATGTCGGCTGTGGACAGGGTGGCGTCGCGCCGGCCCGAGACCTCGATCAGTGCGCGCAGCCCGGCGCTGCCCTGCCCGGCCCGCAGCCGCCGCAGCCCGGCCCCGACCAGCGCGCGGTTGTTGGCGTCCAGCGGCACCATGTCGGCCACCGTACCCACCGCGACCAGATCCAGCAGCGCGGACAGATCGACCTTCGATCCAAGCGCGGCGCGCAGCGCCAGCAGCACGTAGAACATCACCCCGACGCCGGCCAGCGCCTTGCTGGGGAAGCCGCAGCCTGGCTGGTTGGGATTGACGATGGCATCGGCCGGCGGCAGCGTTGGCCCCGGCAGATGGTGGTCGGTGACCAGCACCTGCCAGCCCCGCGCCTTGGCCGCCCGGATGCCGGCATGGCAGGCGATGCCATGGTCCACCGTGACCACAAGATCGGGCTGCAGCGCCGCGAGCTCTTCCACCAGTCCGGGGGTCAGGCCGTAGCCATGGACGATGCGGTTGGGCACGGCGTGCGAAACGCGGCGTGCGCCCAGCAGGCGCAGCCCGCGGACACCCACCGCGCAAGCGGTGGCGCCATCGCAGTCGAAATCGCCGACAACAAGGATGTGCGCGTCCGCATCGATCGCCGCGCGCAGCAGCCGAATCGCCACGTCGATGCCCAGCAGATCCGAGGGTGGCAGCAGGTCGGCCAACCGCGGCATCGCAGCGCGCGCATCGCTGCCGCGCGCGGCGTGCACGCGGCGCAGCAGTTCCGGCCAGTGCGCGGGCCAGTCGCCGACCGGCTCGGAAGCCGGCCGGCGGACGATGCGGCGGACCGCACTCATGCCGACAGCGCCGGCAGCGGCCGGCGCCAGATCCGCCAGCGCTGGCTGGAACCCAGTGCGAACGACAGACCATCGGCAAAATCGAACGTCGCCTCGCCGCGCGCGGCCGCCGGCGCCAGCCAGCGTTCCAGCAGCGCGCGCGGATCGCGCTGGCCGCGCAGGTCGACCAGCGCATCACTTTCGATCTGATCGAACACGGGTAGCGGCATACCCTGCAGCTTGCCCAACCGGGCCGCGCCCAGCACCGCGGGATCGTCGGAATACACGGTCGGGGCAGTGGCCGATACCGCGTCGGGCAGGTTCCCGCCGCCCCAGAACCACAGCGCATTCACCGGCACACGGCCCGAAGCCAGCCGCGCGGCGTTGTGCGGATGGTTGTGCAGGGTGATCTGCAGCTCGCTTTCCAGCGCCCGCCAGCGGCGCGCCGCGTCGCCACGCGGTGCGTGGTCGAACACGTCGTCGCCCAGCGCCTGGTCGGGCGAGGCGAATGCCGGCAGCGGCGTGCCGGCCTGCAGGCGCAGGTACCAGCGGGTCGGATGCGGCGCGTCCAGCAGGAAACCAGCATCACCGAACAGCGGCCGCAACGCCGGCAGCAGCGCGTCCACGTCGGCCTGGTCCATGCCCAGGTTGGCACCGACGCCCAGCAGGCGCGCGCCGTTGATGTCGGGACGGATGTGGGCGGGGTCGGCGCGCAGCCAGGTCGCACCGCGCGCCTCGCCTTCATCCGCGTCCAGCAGCCGCGTCAGCGCGGCGGCAGGCCAGCCGCGCGGGCGCAGGTCGAAGTGGCGGGCCAGCAACTCCGGCTCGCCAGGATCCGCCTGCCTGCGGTCGGCTCGCCCCAGCGCCTTCGCCAATGCGGGTGGCAGGGCGATGCCGGCGAACCGCGAGGCCGCCGGCAGCAGCAGCGTCAGCCGCGCCACGGCTCAGCCCTTGTAGGCGACCGAAACGATCTCGTACTCGCGGGTGCCGCCCGGCGCTTCGATGGTGATGGCGTCACCCTCGTTCTTGCCGATCAGCGCGCGCGCCACCGGCGAGGAGATGGCGATCAGCCCCTGCTTGATGTCGGCTTCGAGGTCGCCCACGATCTGATAGGTCTTCTCCTCGTCGGTATCGCAGTCGACCAGCACCACGGTGGCGCCGAACACCACCTTGTCACCGGCGTCCAGCTTCGACACGTCGATGACCTGCGCGTGCGACAGCTCCGCCTCCAGCTGCTTGATGCGGCCTTCGATGAAGCCCTGCTGCTCGCGCGCGGCGTGGTATTCGGCG
>JANJSW010000236.1 GCA_024711415.1 Thermomonas sp.
TGCGCGCGGAGTCGGCTGATGCCGACCAGTACGCCAGCGATGCGCTGGCGGCCGCCCGCGCCAGCCTGCAGCGCGCGCAGGAGGCGATGGCGCGCGGTCGCGACGATGAAGCGCGCGCGGCGGCGCTGTCGGCTGCCGCCGAAGCCGACCAGGCGCGGGTGCGCAGCACCGCCGCGCGCACCCGCGCGGAACTGCTGCAGAAGCAGGCAGAGATCGCCGAGCTGCGCGCACGCCTGCGGATGGAGGGCGCGCCGCCGGCCGACGATCCGCTGGACGTGCCGGTACCCGCAGGCAGCGTCGAGCAGCGCGCGCAGGCGCTGGATGCCGACCCGCGGCTGGCCCCGTTCGCCCAGTACGAACGGCTGCAGGCGCGGCAGGCGCTGGCGGCGCTGGCCACGGTGTCGCGCCGCGACCTGCCGGCCGCGCTGGCGCAGGCGGAGCGGCGCGTGGCCATTGCCGAGCAGGCGGCGCGCATCGAAGCCGCCCAGCGCGAAATCGAGCGGCTGGAGCGTGAGCGCAGCGAGCTGCTGATCGAAGCCAGTCGCCGCGACGCCGAAACCGCGCGCGCCGAGGCCGAACGCATGCGCCTGCAGGCCCAGCTGCAGGCGGAAGAAGCGGCGCGCCTGCGCGCCCAGGCCGAGCAGGTCGAGGCGGTGCTGGACGGTGCCCAGGCCGCGCAGCAGGACAAGCTGGACGCCGCCCGCGAGAAGGAGGCGGCGTTGGCGCGCAAGGAAGCGGAGCTGGTCGCCGGCGCCAAGCTGCCGCCGCTGCACCATGACGCGCGCGGTGAAGTGTTCACCCTTGCCGGCGATGCCTTCGCTTCCGGTCAGGCCAAGCTCACCGGATCCGCTGCCGCCAGCGTCAAGGCGCTGGGCATCTATCTGGCGGCGTTGCCGGGTGGTGTGGTGCAGGTGATCGGGCATACCGACAGCCAGGGCGACGCTGCCGCCAACCGGACGCTGTCAGAGCAGCGCGCGCAGCAGGTGCGCGCCAGCCTGGTGGCCGCCGGACTGGCGCGCGACCGGGTCAGCGCGCAGGGCCGCGGCGCCGCCGAACCGGTGGCCGACAACGGGAGTGCTGCGGGACGGGCGAAGAATCGCCGCGTGGAGATCTTGGTTTCCAAAAAGCCCTGAAAAATCATTCACTTGAAGCGGGTTGCGGCATCCGCGGCGGAACCCTGCGCGGCACTTGCCAAGCTCCTGTTGCAGGCGTAGGGTCGGATACCCGGATGGCTTGAAATTCATCAAAGCCGTCTGGCCGGAGACCGGCCTATGCACGACCCGTTCGACAACCCGGAGATCGCCGTCGCAAGCCAGGATCGCGGCGGAGGCGGGTGGTTGGTGGATGCCCGCCCCGTTCCGGCCGATGCAGCGATTCCGCAACGCCCCGTGCCTGCCGGCCGGGGCGTTTCTGTTTCCGGCACCCCCGTTCCCCTTGGCATGGCGCAGGCCGTGCCCGCCCGATCCGCAGCCCGGCCGCGCGCCGGCTGCGTTCCACCCGGTGGCGCAAGCCGCCGTTCCCCCCGCGCCGCTCGGCCGTGGTGCCGGGCGGCGCATTGCCGATCAGGAGGCTTTCATGTTCGAAGCGCAACCCCAGGCTGAGATCGAAGCGATGATGAAGGCGAACAGCGAGTTCAGGCAGCTGTACTTCCGCCACCGGGAACTCGACAAGCAGGTGCTCGACGCCGAGCTGGGCGTCCTGCCCATCGACGACTTCACGCTGGGCCAGATGAAGCGCGAGAAGCTGGCCGCGAAGCAGCGCCTGCTGCAGATGTACGAACGCGCCAACTGAGGGCGCGCGAACGGCCCCGCAAGGGCGTTCGTGACGCGGGATGGCGGCGGCCGTGGTCGCTGCCGCCGTCCCGCCGCAGGCCATTGCGATGGCAGGACGCGGCGGTGGCCGCATTCGTTCACGGCGTATCGTGCCGGCCTCGAACCATCGCCCCGGATGCTACCCTTTGCGCGTAGTTTCCCGGGCGCAGCAATGAACGACGCAAATTCCCACTGGACCGCGCAGCGCAAGGCTGCGCTGGTGCTGGGGCTCCTGCAGGGCGAGACCACCGTGGCGGTGGCTGCGGCGCAGTTCCAGCTGGCGCCGGAACGCATCCAGGCTTGGCTCGAGGCCGGCCGGCAGGGCATCGTGCAGGCGTTGCAAGCCATGAGCGAGCCAGCCGACACCACGGTCGGCGACCTGCGCGATCTCATCCCCCGACCCTTCGCCGACCACGGCACCGTCACGGTCGCGCCGGACGAGCTGCTGAACACCGCCTGGCAGCGGATGCGCGCGCACGATGTCAGCCAGCTGCCAGTGATGGAGGGCGAGCACATCGTCGGCATGCTCGACGAATCCGATGTGCTGCTGCACGTCTATGGCGACGAAGCCCGCTTCACCGATCCGGTGTCGGCGGCGATGGTCAGCAGGCTGGACAAGGTCGACGTGCGCGCGCCGGTGGAGGCGCTGCTGCCGGTGTTCGACCGCGGACACGTCGCCATCGTGATGGACGCGGGCCGCTTCCTGGGCCTGATCACCCGCATCGACCTGCTGAACCACCTGCGGCGGCGGGTGGGGTAAGCATCGGCGTGCCAGAAAAGAAGAAGGGGCTTGCGCCCCTTCTCCGTTGCCAAGGGCCTGCCGCGCCGGCCCTGCTTATTCCTTGACCTCGTCGAACGTGGTGCAGGCGATCTTGATCTGCTCCCTGCCTGCCTCCGCCAGCGTCTTCCAGTAGAACGGGCAGGCCAGCAGGTTCTCCGAAGCAGCGGTCTTGGCCGAAGTCACGTTGATGGTAAGCTGGACTTCACCGACGATCGCGTCCAGCTTCGCCTTGTCAATGACGTCGTCCTCGAAGACTACCTTGCCGGCGCCATCGAGCGTCTGCTTGTTCTCGCCGAGCTTGATCATGCCGGAAACCGGGTCAGCCATCTTCTGCGCCTGTTCCGATGCGCGCGGATCGCCGGCGTAGGTGGCGACCACCAGCACTTTTTCGGACTTGGACTTCAGCAGTGCCTGCGCCTGCGGTGAAAGCGTGATCTCTGCGTTCACCGGGGCGATCGTGGCCTTCGGGACGAGCTTTTCCGCTTCGGCTTCGGAAGCCGCGGCAGGCGCAACCTGCTCGCTTGCTGTCACCGGTTCCGCTTCTTCGCGACGGGCACAGCCGACAGTAGCGATGGTGGCAAGCAGGATCAGGGTGAGGGTCTTCTTGTTCATGTCGTGAGGTCAGGGGCGAGGAGTGGGGGACAGCGGTGTTGCAGCATCGGGGTTCGTTTGCAGCCGGCGCGGATACTGCTGCAGATCAAGCAATTCGGCCTGGTCCACGATGGCGCGGCTGACGGCACTGGCATGTTCGTCGTTTTCGATGATGTACGGCACGATCAGCACGATCAGTTCGGTCTTGTTCTTCTTTCGGCTCTTGTTCTTGAACAGGTTGCCGAGCACCGGCACGTCTTTCACGAAAGGAATGCCGGAATCGCTGTCGGTCTGCCGCGAGGACATCAGTCCGCCAAGCACCACCGAGCCGCCGTCGCGCAGGCTGAGCGACGTGGTCACCGAGCGGTTGAAGATCGAGGGCGAATTCGCGGTGGCGTTGTCGCCCAGCGGCATCGCCTCGCTGACCTCCTGGGTGATGTCCAGGTCAATCCGGTCATCCGAATAGACGGTCGGCTTGATCTGCAGGATCACGCCGGTCTTGCGGTACTGGATGGACTGCAGCAGGTTGGTATTGCCTTCGCTCTGCTGGTTGGAGGTGGTGGACATCGTCACGGTGGGGACTTCCGTGCCGACATCGAAATTGGCTTCGCTGCCGCTCTTCACCAGCAGGCGGGGCGTGGACAGGATGCTGACCCGGTTGTCATCTGCGAAGGCGGTGAGGGCCGCGCGGTTCTGTCCGGCCACGTCCAGCAGGTAGGTCAGACCGTTGCTGGCGGCCGCCCCGGCTGAAGTGCCTCCGGAGCCCTTGCCCATCCAGGTGCTGCCATCGAAGCGGCCAAAACCATTCTTGGCGAACCAGCTCAAGCCAAAGGAGTTGTCGTCGTTCAGGGTGACTTCGGCGATGGTCACCTCCACCATCACCTGGCGCGGCGCCTTGTCCATCTGCCGGATCAGCGAGAGCATGCGTTCCCACTGCGCAGGGTCGCCCTGGTAGATCAGCGCATTGCGGGGTTCGTCCACCTGCAGCGAGCCGCTGGCCAGGCTTGTGCCGCCGGAAGCGGGTGCCGCGGGCTGGGAGCCGGCGCCAAGATTCGCACCCGGGCGTGCGGCCGCCGTGGCAGCCGTGGCCGCGGGAGCGCCGATGTTGCCGCCGGAAAGCACGCCGGCGATATCGGCAGCCTTGGTGTTCTTGACCTGGTAGTAGAACAACGACTGCGAGCCGGCCTGCTTGCTGGGCTTGTCCAGTTCGCGCGCCCACGAGACCGTGTAGTTAAGCGCTTCCTGGGTGTTGGCGAAAACCAGCACCGCATTCGCCGCCGTGATCGGCAGCACGATCACGCTGGACGGCGAACCCACCGTGCGATTGGCGCCGTACCCCTGCACGTTCAGGACATCCACCAGTCGGTCCGCAAGCTGGTCGGCGCTCATGAACGCGGGCTCCAGTCGGGTGCTCACGCGGCCGCGCATCAGCGGTCGGTCGAACACGCGCAGCGCGTCGACGGCCTGCCGCACCATCGACGGTTTGCCGCTGATGATGATGGAGTTGCGACCGGACTCATCCAGCACCTTGATGTCCTGGCCGAACAGCGTGGTGAGCCAGCGTGCGGCGTCGCCGCTGCGCACCACGTCCAGCTCGATTAACTGGAACACCGGCCGGTGCGACATTGGAACCTGCGGGAGCGCGCGGCCGCTGATGATCAGCGGCGGCACCAGTGAAGAATCCTTTGGAGCCACGGCGAGCTTGACCAGCTTGCCTTCCACGGTCACCGCCACGCCGTATTCGGCCAGCAGCTGGCGCGACAGCAGGAAAAGGTCGCGCGGTTGCTGGCGTGTTTCGGTGCGCAGCGTGACCAGCTCCTGCAGCTTCGAAACCTCCGGCGACATCGTCATGTTCAGGCCGAGCATGTTGCCGAACACTTCATTGGCGAACACCGGCACCGGCAC
>JANJSW010000029.1 GCA_024711415.1 Thermomonas sp.
AGCGCATCCGCGGCCGGGTCAAGACGCAGATGGAGAAGAGCCAGCGCGAGTACTACCTCAACGAGCAGATGAAGGCGATCCAGAAGGAGCTGGGCGAGCTCGACGACGCGCCCAACGACCTCGACGAGATCGCCCGTCGGATCGCCAACGCCGGCATGCCGAAGGCGGTGGAAACCAAGGCGCGCACGGAGCTGGCCAAGCTCAAGCAGATGTCGCCGATGTCGGCCGAGGCCGGGGTGGTGCGCAACTACCTCGACTGGCTGCTGGGCGTGCCGTGGAAGAAGCGCAGCAAGGTGCGCAAGGACCTCAAGGGCGCGCAGGAGACGCTGGACGCCGACCACTACGGCCTGGAGAAGGTCAAGGACCGCATCCTCGAATACCTGGCGGTGCAGTCGCGCGTGGCCAAGATGAAGGGTCCGATCCTGTGCCTGGTCGGCCCGCCCGGCGTGGGCAAGACTTCGCTGGGGCAGAGCATTGCGAAAGCGACCAACCGCAAGTTCGTGCGGATGGCGCTGGGCGGCGTGCGCGACGAGGCCGAGATCCGCGGCCATCGCCGCACGTACGTGGGTTCGATGCCGGGCCGGATCGTGCAGAACCTCAACAAGGTCGGCACCCGCAACCCGCTGTTCATGCTGGACGAGATCGACAAGATGTCGATGGACTTCCGCGGCGATCCGTCCTCGGCGCTGCTGGAGGTGCTCGACCCCGAGCAGAACCACACCTTCAACGACCATTACCTGGAGGTCGACCTGGACCTGTCCGAGGTGATGTTCGTCGCCACCTCCAACTCGCTGAACATCCCCGGCCCGCTGCTGGACCGCATGGAGGTGATCCGCATCCCCGGCTACACCGAGGAGGAGAAGCTCAACATCGCGATGCGCTACCTGGTGCCCAAGCAGCTCAAGGCCAACGGCCTGCGCGAGGGCGAGCTGTCGATCGCCGAGAGTGCCATCACCGGCATCGTGCGCTACTACACGCGCGAATCGGGCGTGCGCAACCTCGAGCGCGAGATCGCCAAGATCGCCCGCAAGGTGGTGAAGGAGATCGCGTTGAAGGGCCCGCAGCCGGCGCCGAAGAAGGGCAAGGCGGCGAAGGCGAAGACCATCGTCGTCACCGACAAGAACCTCGACAAATACCTGGGCGTGCAGCGCTTCGACTTCGGTCGCGCCGAGGCGGAGAACGAGATCGGCCTGGTCACCGGCCTGGCCTGGACCGAGGTCGGCGGTGACCTGCTGCAGATCGAGTCCACCCTGGTGCCCGGCAAGGGCGCATTGATCCTGACCGGTCAGCTTGGCGACGTGATGAAGGAGTCGGCATCGGCGGCGCTGTCGGTGGTGCGCGCGCGCACCGAGCAGCTCGGCCTGGAACTCGATTTCCTGCAGAAGCACGACATCCACGTGCACGTGCCGGACGGCGCGACCCCGAAGGATGGCCCCAGCGCCGGCATCGCCATGGCCACCGCGCTGGTGTCGATGCTCACGAAGATCCCGGTGCGCAACGACGTGGCCATGACCGGCGAGATCACCCTGCGCGGCAAGGTCAGCGCGATCGGCGGGCTGAAGGAGAAGCTGCTGGCGGCGCTGCGCGGCGGCATCCGCACCGTGATCATCCCGGACGAGAACCGCAAGGACCTGGCCGACATCCCGGCGACGGTGACCAAGCACCTGAAGATCGTCCCGGTGAAGTGGATCGACGAAGTGCTGGACCTGGCGCTGGAGCGGCCGTTGCCGGCGCAGGCGCGTGGCGGCGGCAAGCCGGCGACGGCCTCCAAGGCCAAATCCAGGGGCAAGGCGGGCAGCCGTCCCGCCGTGCAGCATTGAACCCCGCACGCGGATATGCGCGCCTGATTGCCGGCATGTGTCTGAAAGCCGCACCACTGCTCGCTTTCGTGTTGCGCACCGGAAACGGCGCTGGTATAAGGTTGGCAACCGCGGCGGCCTGACCATGCGCCGCGGCAAGCCCGGAACCACGGCAGGGGAGCGCCGCGGTTCCGGTCAACGAGAATTCTCCGCGTCACTTTCCGCATCGGAGCCAACAAGCAAATGAACAAAGCCGAATTCATCGAAGCCGTCGCCGACAACGCCGAACTGACCAAGGCCGACGCCGGCCGCGCCGTCGACGCGATGGTTGCCGCCATCACCAAGGCCCTCAAGAAGGGTGACACCGTGACCCTCGTGGGCTTCGGCACCTTCTCGGTCCGCAAGCGTGGCGCCCGTACCGGCCGCAACCCGCGCACCGGCGACACCATCAAGATCAAGGCCTCCAAGAATCCGGCGTTCAAGGCCGGCAAGGCGCTGAAGGACGCGGTCAACTGACCGTTTCCCTCACGGGAATCCTCGAAAAGCCCGGCCGCAAGCCGGGCTTTTTCGTGACTGCCGCCGGCCGCAAAGGTTCCGTTGCGCGGCGGGGGCTGCGATAATCGCCGGCCCGGGCACTTAGCTCAGCGGTAGAGCGGCTCCCTTACAAGGAGCGGGTCGGGGGTTCGATCCCCTCAGTGCCCACCAGGTTGCGAAAGAAAAGTGTTGCGCCTACGGAAAATGTAGGTATGATTGCGGGCTCACAGCGGAGTGGTAGTTCAGTCGGTTAGAATGCTGGCCTGTCACGCCGGAGGTCGCGGGTTCGAGTCCCGTCCACTCCGCCAGTTTGAAGCAAAAGCCCTGCAGCGATGCGGGGCTTTTTGCTGTGCGTCGGCCGCCGCCGCGCGTGCCTGCCGCGCTGCTCGGGTTAGACTACCCGGCTACGTCTCACTGCCGGTTCGCCCATGCTGCAGAAACTCCGCGAAAAGACTTCCGGTTGGATCGCCACCGTGATCCTCGGCCTGCTTATCGTCCCGTTCGCCTTCTTCGGCATGGAGTCCTACATGTCGCAGCAGGTGGACAACTACGCCGCGCGCATCGCGCAGCCGCCGTCGTGGTGGCGGTCGGCGCCGCAGGTGTGGCCGGTGACCTACCTGTGGACGTTCCACGACATCGATTCGCAGGTCTACCGCGAGCGCCTGGAAATGGTCCGCATGAACATGCGCGAGCAGCAGGGCGAGAACTTCGACCCGAAGGCGTTCGAGTCGGAGGAGAACAAGCGCCGGATCCTCGATGCGCTGATCGACGAGCAGCTGATGAAGCTGGCCGCCGAACGCGACGGCATCGTCATCAGCGACCCCGAAGTGCGCGAGTCGATCCGCAATTTCCCGGACTTCCAGGTCGACGGCGCGTTCAACGCCGACCGCTACCAGCTGCTGCTGGCGTCGCAGAACCCGCCGATGACCCCGCGCGATTTCGAGGCGCGCATCCGCGACAGCCTGAAGAACGAGCTGATTCCGTCCGGCATCGCCCGTTCCGCGTTCGTCACCGATGCCGAGCTGGACCGCCTGATGCGCCTGTTGGGCGAGCATCGCGACATCGGCTTCGTGACCCTGCCGCCGGTTGCGCCGGATACCGCCGAGGTGACGGCCGCGCAGATCGACGCCTGGTACCAGGCCCACAAGTCCGAATACCGCAAGCCGGAGACGGTGCGGCTGGAATACGTCGAGGTCGATGGCAGCGCGCTGCCTGCGCCGGCAGTGGACGAGGCGGCGCTGCGCAAGCGCTACCAGGAGCAGATCGGCAAGTATTCCTCGACCGAGAAGCGCGACGTGGCGCATATCCTGGTGAGCGTGGCCGCGAACGCCAGCGCCGCCGAGCGCAAGGCGGCCGAGGCCAGGGCCAACAAGCTGGCCGTGGACGCGAAGGCGCCGGGCGCGGATTTCGCCGCGCTGGCGCGCGCCAACTCGGATGACGCCGGCTCCAAGGCCGGTGGCGGCAGCCTCGGCCTGATCGCCAAGGGCGGCATGCCGGGTGCGTTCGACGACACCGCCTTCGCGATGCAGGCGGGCGAAGTGCGCGAGCCGGTGAAGACCGATTTCGGTTGGCACATCATCAAGGTGAACGCCGTGCAGGCGGCGGTGCAGCGGCCGTTCGAGGAGGTGCGCGCCGAGTTGGAGAAGGAGCTGCAGGAAGGCTCGCGCGAGCGCGCCTTCAACGAGTTGACCGGCAAGCTGGTCGACGCCGCCTACCGCACCCCGACCTCGCTGGAGCCGGCCGCCAAGGCGCTGGGCCTGCCGCTGCAGACCACCCCGGCGTTCACCCGCGCCGGCGGCCCCGGCATCGCCAGCGACCAGAAGGTGCTGCGCGTTGCGTTCTCCGAAACCATGCTGCAGGACGGTACCGCCAGCGACCCGATCGAGCTGGGCCCGGAGCGTACGGTGTTGATCCGCGTGATCGAGCACGAAGCCGAGAAGCCGCTGCCGCTGGCGCAGGTGCGCGATGCGGTGGTGGCGGGGATGCCCCCCGCGCGCCCCCCCCCCGCCGCGGGGGCCCCCGCGGCCCCCAAGGGGGAGGCCGCGCCAACCCCCGGCCGGCTGCGCGGCCGCCGCCTGGCCCTGGGTCTACGCCCCCATCCCCCCGCCGCCCGCGGCGGCGCCCGGCGGGGTGCGGGGGCGAGCCGCGCGGACCGCCGCCACCACCGCATCGCGCACCT
>JANJSW010000151.1 GCA_024711415.1 Thermomonas sp.
GACGCCCTCGCCGCACGCCTGCGCGCGCAGTACGCGGTGGCGCTGGTGGACGAGTTCCAGGACACCGACACGCGCCAGTGGCGGATCTTCGAGCGCGCGTTCGGCAGCGAAAGCAGCGAGCCCGCGCTGTTCCTGATCGGCGACCCCAAGCAGGCCATCTACGGTTTCCGCGGCGGCGACGTGCACACCTATCTCGAAGCCGCGGCGGTTGCCGACCACGCCCCGGCGCTGGCGCACAACTTCCGCTCGCGGCCGGCGCTGCTCACCGCAATTGCCGCGCTGTACCAACAGGCGGGCGAAGACGCGTTCGTCGATCCGCGCATCCGCTTCTTCGAAGTCGAAGCCGGCGGCAAGCGCGCCGACGCGGACTTCCGGCGCGATGGCGAACCCGCACCCGCGCTGACCGTCTGGCAGGCAGCACCGCCCAGCGGGCTCGACGCCAAGGGCAAGCCGAAGACCCGCTGGAACGCCGGCGAAGCGCGCGCGCTCGCCACCCGCGCCTGCACCGCCGCCATCCACGGCGTGCTCACCGACGCCCGCGCCGGGCGCGCGCTGATCGAGGGCAGGCCGGTGCAGCCCGGCGACATCGCCGTGCTGGTGCGTTCGCACCGGGAAGCCTTGATGATCCAGCAGGCGCTGGCCGCGGTGGGCATTCCCGCAGTCGCGGCCGGCAAGCAGAGCCTGTTCGCCACCGGCGAGGCGCGCGAGCTGCACGCGCTGCTGCTGGCACTGCTGCACGGCGCCGACGACGGCCGCCTGCGCGCGGCGCTGGGGACGGTGCTGCTGGGGCTGGACGCACTGGCCATCGACGCGCTGGAACGCGACGGCGACGCCCACCGCCGCTGGCAGCTGGAGGCCCAGCGCTGGCGCGAGCGCCTGCGCGGCGGCGGCCCACTGGCGCTGGTGGGCGACCTGTGCGCGGCGCACGGCGAACGCCTGCTGGCGCTGGTCGACGGCGAACGCCGGATCAGCAACTACCTGCAGCTGGCCGAACTGCTGCAGGAAGCGCAGCGGCAGGCGCTGGGCCTGCACGGGCTGATGGACTGGCTGGGCCGCGCGATTGCCGGCGCCGATGCGAATGACGAAGCGCAGCTGCTGCGGCTGGAATCCGACGCGCGCCGCGTGCAGATCGTCACCCTGCACAAGAGCAAGGGACTGGAATACCCGCTGGTGTTCCTGCCCTTCGTCGGCATCGGCAGCAACGAAAAGCCGCCGGGCCGGCATTGCAGCGTGCATCTGGAAGGCGCGCGCCGCCTGCACTGGAAGTTCGAAACGCTGCCCGAAGCCAATTGGGACACCGCCAGCAGCGCATGGAAGGCCGAGCAGCGCGCCGAGGACGCGCGCCTGCTCTACGTCGGCCTGACCCGCGCCGAGCACGCGCTGTGGATCGCCAGCGGCGATTTCTTCGCCGCCGACAAGACCGCGCTGGCAAAGCTGCTGGGCGATGCGGATGCACTGCGGCAGGCCGGCATCGTGTTCGATACCGCGCCGTTGCCCACCGATCTGCCGCGCCTGCCGCCGGCGTCCGATGCCGCGGTACCGCCCGCGCGCGAGGCCATGCGCACGCTGCACAACGACTGGTGGGTGTACAGCTTCAGCCAGCTGGCCCGCGCCGAGGCCGGCGGCGACACCGCCAGCGCCGCCACCCTGCCGGCGCCCGGCGGCCACGACGAGCCGGAGAACGCGGACGACCCCGCGCCGGCCGAAGCCTTCGACCCGCGCTTCGCCGGCAACCGCTACGGCGTGGCCCTGCACGCGGCGCTGGAACACACCGATTTCAATGCGTGGACAGGCTGGCGGGCGGGCGCGCCCGCGCCGGCGGAGGAAGCGCGGGTCATCGCCACGGCCCTGCGCGGCGAAGGCTACGGCGAGGACGCGCTGGACGACGGCATCGCGCTGACCACCCAGCTCATCGGCCACACCCTGACCGTGGCGCTGCCGGAAGGCACCCGCCTGTGCGACGTGCCGCCCACCGAACGCCGTCCTGAAATCGAATTCCAGTTCGCCCTGCAGCCCACGCAGGTCGATGCCCTGCTGCAACTGCTGCACGCGCACGGCATCGTCCGCGAGCGCGACCGCTTCGGCGCGCGGCAGCGGCTGGAAGGCCTGATGACCGGCCTGATCGACCTGACCTACCGCCATGCCGGCAAGTGGTACGTGCTGGACTACAAATCCAACCGCCTGCCCGGCTACGACGAGGCGGCGCTGCAGCGCGCGATGGCGCACAGCGAATACGACCTGCAGGCGCTGATTTACACGCTGGCCCTGCACCGCTGGCTGCGCTTCCGCCTGGGCGCGGACTACGACTACGCACGCGACTTCGGCGGCATCCGCTACCTGTTCTGCCGCGGCCTCGATGCCGGCAGCGCGGCCTCCCCAGGCATCCACGCGCAGCGCTTCACGCCCGCACTGGTGCATGCGCTGGATGCGCTGTTCGGCCACCCCACGCGGGAGCACGCCGCATGAGCCTGCTGCACGAACTCGACCGCATCAATGCGCTGCGCGCGCTGGACGATGCGCTGGCCAACACCCTGCGCCGGCTCGACCCGGACGCGCCCGACAGCGTGCTGGCCGCGGCCGCGCTGGCCTCGCTGGCGGTAGCGCAGGGCCATGCCGGCTTCGACCCCGCGCAGCCGCGCCTGCTGGTCGATGCCGACCTGCCGTGGCCGGAGGCCGACAGCTGGACGCAGGCACTGGCGGCGTCCCGCTTCGTCGCCACGCCCGCCGCGGAAGACCTGCAGGCCAAGGCGGCGCCGCTGGTGTTCGAACACGGCCTGCTCTACCTGCGCCGCTACCGCGAATACGAACGCCGGCTGGCACTGCGGCTGCGCGCGATTGCCGCTGCCGCGATGCCGGAGACGGGCATCGACGCAATGGCGCCGCTGTTCGCACAGCTGTTCCCCGACGCCGCCCGCGGCGATGCCCAGGCCCGCGCCGCCGCGCTGGCGCTGCGTCGCAACCTGCTGCTGGTCACCGGCGGCCCCGGCACCGGCAAGACCACCACGATTGCGCGGCTGCTGGCCCTGCGCATCGTCCAGGCGCTGCAGGCAGGTCACCCGCCGCCGCGCATCGCCCTGGCCGCGCCCACCGGCCGCGCCGCCGACCGCATGGCCGAAAGCCTGCGCCGCGCCGTGCGGCAGATGGAATCTTTCGGCATCGACGACGCCCTGGCCGCGCTGCCGGGCGAGGCCAGCACCCTGCATCGCCTGCTCGGCGTGATCCCCGATGCGCCGCGCTTCCGCCACCACGCCGGCAACCCGCTGCCGTTCGACATCGTGGTGGTGGACGAAGCCTCGATGGTGGACCTGCCGCTGATGTGCAAACTCGCCGAAGCCGTGGCGGATGGCGCGCAGTTGATCCTGCTGGGCGATCCCGACCAGCTGCCCTCGGTGGAAGCCGGCGACGTGCTGGCCGGCATCCTGCGCGCCGCGGGCGACGGCAACACCCTGCGCGCGGACGATGCCGCCGCGCTGGCGCCGCTGCTCGGTGCCGCCCCCGTGGCATCGGCCGGTGCCGACATCGCGCCCGCGGCCGAAGCGGCCGGACCGCAAACCACGCTGCCGCTGTTCCCCGCGGAACC
>JANJSW010000096.1 GCA_024711415.1 Thermomonas sp.
GCGCAGCACCAGCGGCGCCAGCTGGTAGGTGGCGCCGTTGGCGCAGTCCACCACGATGCGCATGCCGCCGAGGTGGAAGCCCTTCGGCACCGAGTTCTTGCAGGCCTCGACGTAGCGGCCGATGGTGTCACGGGTGCGCACCGCCTTGCCCAGCTTCTCGGAAGGCACGGTTGCGAACGGCGCGTCCAGCGCGGCTTCGATCGCCAGTTCGGTGGCGTCGTCCAACTTCTCGCCCTGCGCGGAAAAGAACTTGATGCCGTTGTCGTGGTGCGGGTTGTGCGAGGCGGAAATCACGATGCCGCCGTCGGCACGCATCGAATGGGTCAGGTGGGCCACCGCCGGGGTCGGCATCGGCCCCATCAGCTGCACGTCCACGCCGGCCGCAACCAGCCCGGCCTCCAGCGCCGCTTCGAACATGTAGTTGGAAATGCGGGTGTCCTTGCCGATCACCACCATCGGCTTGCGCCACTCCTGGCGGTCGCGCGCGGCCGCCACCAGCGCATGGCCGTAGGCATTGCCCAGGCGCAGCACGAAGTCGGCGGAAATCGGGCCTTCGCCGACCCGGCCACGGATGCCGTCGGTACCGAAATACCTGCGCGCGCTCACGCCGCCTCCGCGCCGTCGGCCGGGGCCGGACGCTTCATCAGCATGGCCAGGAGGCGCGCCAGCCGCTCGCGCATTTCACGGCGGTCGACGATCTGGTCGACGGTGCCGTGCTGGAGCAGGAACTCGCTGCGCTGGAAACCCTCCGGCAGCTTCTCGCGCACGGTCTGCCCGATCACGCGCTGCCCCGCGAAGCCGATCAGCGCGCCCGGCTCGGCGATGTTCAGGTCGCCCAGCATCGCGAAGCTGGCCGACACGCCGCCGGTGGTGGGATGGGTCAACACGGAGACGTAGGGCAGCCCCGCCGCGCGCAAACGGCCCAGCGCCGCGGAGGTCTTGGCCATCTGCATCAGCGAAAACAGGCTTTCCTGCATGCGCGCGCCGCCGCTGGCGGAGAAGCACACGAACGGGCAGCGCAACTCCAGCGCGCGCTCGGCCGCCAGGGTGAAGCGCTCGCCCACCACCGAACCCATCGAGCCGCCCATGAAGGCGAAGTCGAACGAGGCGGCGACCAGGTCATGCCCTGCCAGCTTGCCTTCCAGCGCGATGAGCGCATCGCGCTCGCCGGTGGATTTCTGCGCCGCCTTGATGCGGTCGGAGTATTTCTTCTGGTCCTTGAACTTGAGCACGTCGGTCGGGCCCAGCTCGGCGCCGATCTCGCGCGTCGCGCCATCGTCCAGCAGCGCCGCCAGCCGCGCGCGGGCGCGGATCGGCATGTGGAAGGCGCACTTCGGGCAGACCTCGAGGTTCTCTTCGAGTTCGGGCCGGTACAGCACCGAGCCGCAGCGCTCGCACTTTTCCCACAGGCCCTCGGGCACGCTGCGCTTGCGCTCGCTGCCCGCGTCGGTGCGGATGCCGGTGCCCGGCATCAGTTTCTTAAGCCAGCTCATTCGTTTCGATCACCGCAGGTTGCGTCGCGCGCACGATTGCCCGCTTCCATCCCGGCCGTGGCCCGGATGGCGCCCAGTCTACTACTCAGGCCGGAACGGCCAGCCCGTCCAGCGCCTCGCGCAGGGGGCGCAGGAATGCGTCCGCGCGCGCGGCGGCATCCGCCTCGCCGGCAGCCGCTTCCATCGCCGACACCAGCGCACTGCCCACCACCACGCCGTCGGCATGCATCGCCATCGATGCCGCGCTGGCGGCATCGCGGATGCCGAAGCCGGCGAACACCGGCGACTTCGCCATCGCCCGCACTTCCGCCAGGTGGCGGCCGGCATCGCCCACGTCCAGGTGCGCCGCGCCGGTGACGCCGGCATAGCTGACGTAGTACAGGTAGCCGTCGGCCTGCTCGCACAGCCGCTGCAGGCGGGCCTGCGGCGTGGTCGGCGAGGCCAGCGAGATCAGCGCCAGCCCGTTGCGGGCGAACGCTGCACGGTATTCCTCCGCTTCTTCCGGCGGCAGGTCGACCAGCAGCATGCCGTCCACGCCGGCCGCCGCCGCATCGGCGGCGAACGCCGCCGCGCCGCGGATCTCGACCGGATTCAGGTAGCCCATCAGCACCACCGGCGTGGCCGCGTCGTGTGCGCGGAACGCGCGCACGCAGTCCAGCACCCAGCCAAGCCCCGCGCCGCGCGCCAGCGCGCGCTCGGAACTGCGCTGGATCACCGGGCCATCGGCCATCGGGTCGGAGAACGGCACGCCGAGCTCGATCACGTCCGCGCCGGCCTGCGCCAGCGCGTGCATGACCGGCACCGTCGCCGCCAGCGACGGATCGCCGGCGGTGATGAACGGCACCAACCCCTTGCGCCCGGCCGAACGCAGCTCGTCCAGCCGTTGTTGCAGACGGGTCATTCGTTGGCCGCAGCCGGCGCGTCCTTGAGACGGCCGATCTTCACGCCAGCGGCCTTGTACTCGTCGGCCAGCTCGGAATCACCGACGTCGATGCCGCGCTCTTCGCCCATGCCGTCCAGGTGCTCGTTGAGCATGCGGCGGTACATGGTGCTCATGTAGTCGAGGAACGCGGTGCGCTCGTCGGCGGCGGCGATCGGCTTGACGTTGGCCAGGAACACGTGCGCGTTGAAGCGCGCGCTGGCGAACAGCGCGGCCAGGCTGATGTTCTTCTCGCCGTACTTCTGCGCCTGCTTGTTGGTCAGTTCGAGGTACTCGTTGACGCAGTCGAAGAACTGCGGCGGGAACTGGGTGCCGTTCTGCTGTTCGGCCGCCGGCTGCGTGGTGGTTTCTTCGGCCATGGCCGGACTCCTGGAAAGTTGAGGTGAAGTGGAACCGGGCATTCTCGCCGAAACCGGGGCTCAGGCCAAATCCCGGGAAGCGCGGCGGGCGGGGCATCCCGGGCCGCTTGCCCATGCTGCTGCGTACGGTCGACCCGACCGGCGACTAGAGCGACAGGCCTTCGCGCCCGGCGATGGTGTGCACGTCCTTGTCGCCGCGGCCGGACAGGTTGCACAGCACCAGCGCGTCCTTCGGCAGCTCGCGCGCCAGCTTGATCGCCTGCGCCACCGCGTGGCTGGACTCCAGCGCCGGCAGGATGCCCTCGGTGCGGGTCAGGCGGTGGAAGGCGGCCAGCGCCTCCTCGTCGGTCACGCCCACGTATTCGGCGCGACCCATGTCCTTCAGGAAGGCGTGCTCCGGGCCGACGCCGGGATAGTCCAGGCCGGCGGAAATCGAATGGGTCTCGGTGATCTGGCCGTCGTCGTCGCAGATCACGTAGGTGCGGTTGCCGTGCAGCACGCCGACCCGGCCTGCCGCCAGCGAGGCCGCATGGTGGCCGGTCTCGATGCCCTCGCCCGCCGCTTCCGCACCGACGATGCGCACGCCCGGATCGTTGAGGAAGGCGTGGAACAGCCCGATGGCGTTGCTGCCGCCGCCCACGCAGGCGGTGATGGCATCGGGCAGGCGGCCGTACTCGGCCAGCATCTGCTGGCGCGCCTCGCGGCCGGCCACGGCGTTGAAGTCGCGGACCATGCGCGGGTACGGATCGGGGCCGGCCACGGTGCCGATGATGTAGAACGTGTCGCGCACGTTGGTCACCCAGTCGCGCATCGCCTCGTTCAGCGCGTCCTTCAGCGTGGCCGAACCGCTGGTCACCGGCACCACCGTCGCACCCAGCAGCTTCATCCGGTAGACGTTGATCTTCTGCCGCTCGATGTCGGTGGCGCCCATGTAGACCACGCATTCCAGCCCCAGCCGCGTGGCCACGGTGGCGGAGGCCACGCCGTGCTGGCCGGCGCCGGTCTCGGCGATGATCCGGGTCTTGCCCATGCGGCTGGCCAGCAGCGCCTGGCCGATGGTGTTGTTGATCTTGTGCGCGCCGGTGTGGTTCAGGTCCTCGCGCTTGAGCAGGATCTGCGCGCCGCCGACCTCGCGGCTCAGGCGCTGCGCGTGGTAGATCGGGCTGGGCCGGCCCACGTAGTGCGCCAGGTCCTTGTAGAAGGCGGCGATGAAGGACGGATCGACGCGCGCGGCGTCGTAGGCGTCGGCCAGTTCCTGCAGCGGCCCCATCAGGGTCTCGGCGACGAAGCGGCCGCCGTGGCGGCCGAAGTGGCCGTTGGCGTCGGGGTAAGCGTGGAAATCGATGGGCGCGGCGGGCGCGGCCTGCGGGCTGGAAGTGGTCACGCTGAAGTCTCCGGTGTCGGAACGCGCGCGGCGGTGGCGCCGCTGGCGCAGGTCGAAACGAATGGCGTGCGCCCGGTGGACGGGCGCGCAACAAGCAGCGGCGTTATCTCACCGCGGCCGCGGGCACGCGCCGCCATCGCCGCAGCGAGCGGCCGAAGGGTGCGCGGGGGCGGTTGGAAGTCTTCATGGCGTGGCCATAGCCTACCTGATCGTCGCAGCCGCGGCGTCGGCGTCGGCCGCGCGCACGGCCTCCACGAAGCGGCGCATCCGCAGCCCGTCCTTGACGCCCGGGGCCAGCTCGATGCCGCCGGCCACGTCCACGCCCCAGGGGCGCACGGCGCGCACGGCGTCGCCCACGTTGTCCGGGTCCAGGCCGCCGGCCAGCAGCCACGGCCGGTCCAGGTCGGCGGGGATGTTCGCCGCCTCCAGCCGCTGCCCGCTGCCACCAGCCGCGCCGGGCGCGTGACCATCCAGCACGAAACCGGTCGCGTGCGGCCAGCGCGCACGCAACATGCCTGCGTCCACGCGGGCGCCGCCCAGGCCAAGGCCCTTGATGTACGGCAGGCCGAAACGACGGCAGAAGGCATCGTCCTCGCTGCCGTGGAACTGCAACAGGGTCGGCCGCGCCTCGTCGATCGCCGCGCGCACCTCGCGTTCGTCGTTGTCCATGAACAGCGCCACCAACGTGACCAGCGGCGACAGCGCCGCGCGCACCGCCGCGGCCCGCGCCGGCGCGACCCGCCGCTGGCTGCGTGCGGCGAAGATCACCCCCACCGCGTCCACGCCCAGCTCGCAGGCCAGGCGCGCATCGCCTGGCCGGGTCAGGCCGCAGAACTTGATGCGGGTGCGGAAGTACGGTCCGGCCATGGCCTACTCGAAGTCGCCGCAGGCTTCCGCCGGCAGGTTCCAGTGCCGCGGATACTTCGGCCCGAGGAACAGCAGCCCCGCCGACGGCGCGGTCGGGCCGGCGACGGTGCGGTCGCGGCCCTCCAGCAACTCGGCGATCCACGCCACCGGCCGCTCGCCGCGCCCCACCATCAGCAGCGAGCCGACGATGTTGCGCACCATGTGGTGGAGGAAGGCGTTGGCCTGCACCTCGACCACCACTTCGTCGCCGGCGCGGGTGACGGAAATGTCCTGCAGGTTCCGGCGCGCATGGGTGGCCTGGCACTGGGCACTGCGGAACGCGGAGAAATCGCGCTCGCCGGGCAGCGCCTGCGCGGCTTCGTGCATGGCGTCGGCGTCGAGCGGCATGCGCTCCCAGCCCAGGTACTGCCGCTCCAGCCCCGGCCGCGCGCTGCGGTTGAGGATGCGGTAGCGGTAGCGGCGCGCGCGCGCCGAGAAGCGCGCGTTGAAATCGTCGACCACCGGCACGCACCAGCGCACCGCCATGGTCGGCGGCAGGTTGGCGGTGGTGCCGAGGATCCAGCCGCGCGCGTCGCGCGTGGCCTCGGTATCGAAATGCACCACCTGGCAGCGCGCGTGCACGCCGGCATCGGTGCGGCCGGAACAGACGGTGTCGATGGGCGCGGCGGCAACCTTCGACAGCGCCATTTCCAGCGCGGTCTGCAGGCTACCGTCGGCCTCCAGCGCGCCGGCCTGGCTCAACCGCTGCCAGCCGGAAAAGCCGCCACCGTCGTATTC